>JBPEXS010000189.1:0-12537 GCA_052031325.1 Thalassolituus sp.
TCCATTCTGTGGGAGCCAATGTTCGCCAACCTGGAACCGGCCTCGGCCACAGGTGCTGAAGCCCTGATGCTGCGTGGCGCGATTCAGCAGTCGCTGGATTACGGTGATTCCATCAACTTTATCGACTACTTCCGCTATCCGGAAATCGGTGAGAACCAGCGTCCGCTGATGCTGACCATGGGCGCCGGTGACACCATCGTGACCAATGACAGTACCACGGCCGCTGCACAGCTGGCGGACCTGCCGATTGTGGGTGAGGTGCTGGTTGATCTGGAAGGTGTGCGTCAGGAAACCGATTTTGATGAAGTTGGCTTCGGTATCCGCCAGTACGTTCCTATGTACTCCAACGTGCCTACTGAGTGGGACGCTGTCTACCTGCAGAATCTGTCCAACGCTTCGGCGCATCTGATTTTTGAGCGTCGTGCCGACCGCGCCGATCAGCAGGACTTTATCAACCGCTTTATCCTGCCACGCATTCAGTAAGCGTGTGCATTGCGGGCTCTGGAGACAGAGCCCGGTTCAACGGACTCTGAACACCCCTGCTGGCTGAACAGATCTGTCTTTACCCATTCGCAAGGCGACGTTCAGCCGGTCAGATCCGTGTCCGGTACGATGAAAAGCCGGTCCTATAACAATAATAAGAAGGATCATGCGATGAAAACTTCCCTCTGGGCGGCGCTGGCCGGCCTGACGCTTGCGTCGTCTTTTGCGGTTGCTGATGACTGTAACCCAAGCTCTATCCGCAGTTGCTCACTGCCATTTCCGTCTGACATCTGGGCCGAAACCGATCTGACCTCTCCGACAGGAAAGCGCCTGAATGTCCCGGATGCGATCTTCCCTGACGATGTTCTGGCGGATATTCCGGCAGACGATGGCCTGACCCCATCGGCTGTCTTTGCCGGTGCCAGTGGTTTCGCGGCGGCGACAGCGGCGTTGTTTGAATTCTATTCACCGCCGGTTAAAGCCCTGATTCCCGCAGACGGCGGTGATGCTGTCGTCGCCATTGACCTGACCACCGGGTTGCGTGTGCCGGTGCGTGTGCAGGTCAGTGATTACGCCCAGTCTGACAGTGTCAGTGAGCCCTCGTTTGTGCTTGAGGTTTACCCCCGCTCGCGCTGGGAATACGGTCACGAAATCCTGATAGCAATAACCGACTCGCTGCCGCTGATGCTGCCAGAGCCGGGCCTGACTTCGCGTCTGACGGTGGGTGATGACTACGTTCCCGGTCTGATTGCGACGCTGACACAGAATGGCATTAACCCGCTGGATGTCCGCAATGCTACCCGCTTCACCGTGCGTGACCGCCATGAGGTGGTTGCACCGATGAAGACGGCGGTAGAACAGGTGCGTGATTTTGATCATCCGGTACGCAATCTGACGGTGGATCATTACGCCTTTGATTCTCTGATTTCTGCGGTGGTCGAAGGTGAACTGCAGATTCATAACTATCGCCAGAACGAGGGCCAGGGGCTGGTGGACTTTGCGGCTGAGCCGCTGGCGCAGTGGGTGCCATTCCGTCTGACATTGCCCCAAGCTGCCCGTCGCGGGAACGCGCCTGTGGCACTGTATGCCCATGGACTGGGTGAAGATAAAGAAGGTGACCTGCCGGTGGTTGGCATGAATGCCGAGCTGGGTATTGCCACATTCGGGATTGATTTCCCCAACCATGGCGGGCGTATCGAGCAGGATGGCGGTTACGTTTTTGACATCCTCACTCCGGGTGAGCTGGCGAAGCCCCTGGGGATGGTCGTCGAAGCGACCATTGATTTCGCGTCCGCACAGCGTGCTCTTGAAACTGCACTGGCGGATCTGGATGTGGTCGGCCCGCAGATGACCAGCCGCTGGGGAGGGGACTACGTACCTGATGGTATTCCTGACCTGGATGTCAGCCGACTCTTTATGGAAGGCACCTCTCTTGGGGGCGTTCTTGGCTCAGTCTATGGCTCGGTGGGGCCAGACCTTTCGGGCGCGGTTTACCACGTGACCGGCGTGGGCGTGAGCGGCATTCTGTCGCAGTCCATTCTGTGGGATGGGGCGTTCAAAAACCTGATCCCGGTGAATGCCAGCGGATCTGAAGCTGTGGTGCTGCGCAGCATGATGCAGCAGGTGCTGGACCCCGGCGACTCGGTGAATTACATCGATTACTTCCGTTATCCTGAAGCCGGTGAAACCTCGCGCCCGCTGATGCTGACTATGGGCCAGGGGGACTCCGTTGTGGTGAATGACAGTACTCATGCGGCGGCCTTGTTGCTGGATGCCCCGGTGGTGGGGACACCCCTGGTGCTGTTTGATGATGTGCGCTACGAAGACGATTACGACGACGATGGCTACGGCATCCGCCAGTACCTGCCAATGTACAATTTCGTACCGGATTCCTGGGATGCTTACTGGCTGCAGATGGCCGCTGATGCCTCAGCACATATGGTGATGCTGCGCCCGAAAGATCAGAAAGATCAGCAGGACTTTATCCGTCGGTTTATCTTTTCGGATCTCTGAGTTTTCCGGTCCGTAAAAAAATGCCCGGTCTGTCCGGGCGTTTTTGTTTCTACCCTCTTAATCGCCGGCAAAGTGATGAAAATAACCGCTTCTGTCAGTTGATCCCTCCTTCAGTTATGTAATCCTGTTGGGTAGTAATTGCACCACCCGACGAATAACAATAAAGAGGATGGATACTTATGGGGATGCTGTTCAAGCGCGCGCTTACGGGGCTGACAGGTTCAGGCCTTTTTCTGTTACTGCTGATCTCTCCGGTCAGTTCTGCGGCGGTCTGCAACCCGACGGGCACTCAGTCCTGTGGTCTGCCGTTTCCGTCAGACATATGGTCTGTTGATGATCCGAACTCGCCTACGGGACTGCGCCTGCAGATGCCCGATGATCTGTTTTCTGCATCCGCACTGAACGAGCTGCCCCAGAATGATGGCGTGCTGCCATCACAGGTATTTGCAGGCTCATCGGGTTATTCGGCTGGCAGCGGGGTGTTGTTTCAGTTTGCCTCTGAGCCGCGGTATGCGGAAATCCCCGTCGATGGTGGCGACATGGTGGTAGCCATAGATCTGACGACCGGGTTGAGAGTGCCGGTACGGGTCAAAGTCAGCCCGGATGCACAGGCATTCCGCATCCCTGAAGTGTCGTATGTTCTGGAAGTGTTCCCGCGTTCGCGCTGGGAGTATGGGCACGAGATTATGGTGGTGGTGACGGATGAGCTGCCATTAACCGTGCCTGAGCCGGGCCTGCTCTCCCGTATGGATGTCAGTGATGGCCTGACCGGAGGTTACAGTGCCAGCCTGCTGGCAGATCTGCGCCAGCAGGGGTTCAGCCTGTTGGGTGTACAGAACGCCACGCGTTTTACCGTACGTGAGCGCGCGGAGGTAACGGCCCCTGTGTTCGGCGTCGTTGAGCAGATGCACAGTGATGAGCATCCGATACGCAACCTTGCCATCCGTCATCACAACAAAGACCCGGATATCGCGGCGATCGTCCGGGGCGAAGTGCTGATTCATAATTTCCGTGACCGGGATGGCACCGGCCTGGTGAACTTTACCGCTGAGCCCATGGCGCAGTGGGTGCCATTCCGTCTGGTACTGCCCGAGGCCGCACGCTCTGGCTCTGTTCCTGTGGCGATTTATGCCCATGGCCTGGGTTTTAACCGGATCGCGGACATTCCGGTGAAATCCCTGAATGCGGAGCTGGGTATTGCCACGTTCGGTATTGATTTCCCCAATCATGGCAGCCGCATCTCAACCGATGGTGGCTATGTGTTCGGCATTCTGACACCGGAAGAGCTGGCCATACCGCTGGGTATGGTGGTGCAGTCGACCATTGATTTTGCATCTGTGCATCGTGCGGTTCTGACTTCTCTGGCGGATCTGGATGTGCTCGGCCCTGAGCGCGAACGTCTGCGTGGTGACAACCTGCCGGATGGGTTTCCCGATCTGGATACCAGCCGTATTCTGATGGAAGGCAGTTCGCTGGGGGGGGGCTGGGTGCTATTTACGGTGCCGTCGGGCCGGAGCTTAAGGGAGCGGTGTATACCGTAACTGGTGTTGGTCTGACCCATATTCTGTCTGAATCGGTGCTCTGGGATGCTATGTTCAAACGGGTCACTCCGCGCAGTGCCAGCGGTGTTGAACGGGTACTGCTGAGAACCATGATGCAGCAGGTAATGGATTTTGGTGACCCCATCAATTTCATCGACTACTACCGCTACCCGGACCCCGGGCATACTGCCCGTCCGTTGATGCTGACCATGGGTGAAGATGATGCTCTGGTGGGCAATCAGGCCACACATGCTGCAGCACTGCTGCTGGATATGCCCGTGGTAGGTGAAATACTGGTGGTGATGGAAGATGTTCGTTACGAAGAGGATTTCGACCCCGACGGCTATGGCATTCGCCAATACCTGCCCCTTTACGACAAGGTACCTGAGCGCTGGGATGCCAAGTGGTTGCAGCTGATATCCGACTCATCCGCGCATTTCAGTTTATTGCGGCCGGGTGACTTTGAGGATCAGCAGGAATTTATTCAGCGCTTTGTTCTGCCCGGCCACGACGAATGACTTTTCTGCAGGCATAAAAAAGGCCCGGAGATCATTGGGGGAAATCGCCGGGCCAACTTCGGATCTTTGGGGGAATTACCGAAGGAAAAGGAACTACCCATGAATAAACGTCAAAATTTACCCTAGGTTCTATAAGCATAGTCCAGCTCTCGCGGCTCGCCAGGAATCGGGTTAAAAAATCGACGTTATATTGGGATAAGTGGCAGTTTGGCCTGTTAAGTTCCTTTAGAGTCCTTCTCCAGACGTTTCTTTACCCGGATTCTCCTCGGAATCAGTACTTTCTTCTGAGCTTATGGTCTGCGGTTCTGGCAGCAACCAGGAGCGGAGCACTTTGCGTAACTCGGGCAGACCATCGCCGGACAGGGATGAAAACACCTGTACCGTGACCGCACCGTCTTTGCGTGCGGTTTCTTTGCGCACTTTCAGCAGGGTGCTTTTCGCCGGGCCGCGTTTGAGCTTATCGGCCTTGGTCAGCAGGATATGCACCGGCATCTCAGACTCTTCCGCCCACTGCAGCATGGCCGTGTCGAATTCTTTCAGCGGGTGGCGGATGTCCATCAGCAGCACCAGGCCACAGAGAGCCTCACGCTTTTCCAGATAACCGGCCAGTTCTTTCTGCCAGGCATTCTTCATCGCCACCGGTACTTTGGCAAAGCCATAGCCCGGCAGGTCGACCAGTGCCAGCGGAGCCTCACCGAGCTGGAAGTAATTGATCAGCTGGGTTCGCCCGGGGGTCTTACTGGTCCGGGCCAGTTTGCGATTTTCGGTAAGACAGTTCAGGGCGCTCGACTTGCCGGCGTTAGAGCGCCCGGCGAAGGCCACCTCACTCAGTATCTCGGTTGGACATTGGGCCAGTTTTGCGGCGCTTTTCACAAAAAAAGCGTCGCTGAAGCGGATGGTTTGCTGCTCAGACATGGGGAAACGTATGACCCTTTAGAAATTATTGGTATATAATGGCCGCCTTTTTGCGGCACCTATCCTACCATATAGATGGTTGTTACCGCCGCGAAGCCTGCAATACAGAGCAGAATAGCGCCGGTTGCAGAGCGAAGGATTGTCATTCATGGCTACTGAGAGAGGCCTCATTATGATGAAGAAGTCAGGTTTTATTGCGGCAGCACTGCTGGTTCTGAGTGCAAACACCCAGGCGTTCGACGTTGAAGGCAAATACAAGCAGACCTGTGCAGCCTGTCATGCTGCAGCAGTCGCGGGTGCTCCCAAATCGTTTGATGCTGCAGCCTGGGCGCCCCGTCTGGAACTCGGAATGGAGACGCTGGTACAGAGTGTCACCAACGGTAAGAATGTCATGCCACCCCGTGGTCTGTGTATGGATTGTACGCCTGAGCAATACGAGGCACTGATCAAATACATGTCGACCCCAAAGTAATTTAGACGACACTGAACAACTTATATAGATACTGGATCTGAGTAATGAAAAACCTGTTGATTAGCCTGATCATCTCCGCCGGACTCATCGGTACTGCTCACGCGGGTGATGCAGAAGCCGGTAAAGCCAAGTCTGTGACCTGTGCCGCTTGTCATGGTGGTGACGGTAACAGCATGGCGCCGACTTTTCCGAAGATTGCTGGCCAGGGTGAGCGTTATCTGATCAAACAGATCACGGACATCCGTGACGGTAACCGTTCTGCGCCAGCGATGGCTCCGTTCGTCACTGGCCTGAGCGATGAAGACATTGCGGATCTGGCTGCTTATTTCAGCGAACAGATTCCAACCGGTGGCGGTGCGGATGAATCCCTGGTTGAACTGGGTGAAAGCATCTACCGTGGCGGTATCGAGAGCAAGAACGTTCCAGCCTGTCTGGCCTGTCATGGTCCGGGCGGTGAAGGTGTGTTCCAGGCGGGCTTCCCACGTCTGGCTGGCCAGCACGCGGCGTACACTGAAACTCAGCTGCACGCATTCAGTAACGGTGAACGTACCAACGATGGCGACAGCCGTATGATGCGTGACATTGCTTACCGTCTGCATGACAGCGAAATTAAGGCAGTTTCGTCTTATATTCAGGGTCTGCGTTAAGCGCCCTGAACTGGAAAAGGTGGCTCAGGCCACCTTTTTTATTGCCCATCGTTGACGAATTGACAGTGCTTTGCACTCCTGTGATGGGCGTAATCGTGGCTTTCTGCCAGAATATGATGAACGTTTGCTGTAATAACAATAAGGATGACTATGTTCTCTCCGCTTAAGTCGCTTCTGTTTACGTTTGCCCTGTTTATCAGTGCTACTGTTTCGGCGGCCGAATACTCTGAGGGTGTGGGTAAAGGCTACACTCTGATCAAAACCCCTGTGGCCGTGCTGCAGGATGGTAAGGTTCATGTTGAAGAAGCCTTCTGGTACGGCTGTCCTCACTGCTTCCATCTGGAGCCAGAACTGACCGAGTGGCGTAAAAACCTGCCGGATGATGTGGCGTTTCAGGGCGTACCTGCCATGTTTGGCCGTGCCTGGGTAACCCATGCGCAGCTTTACTACACGGCTGAGGTGCTGGGTGTACTCGATAAAGTACACATGGAAATCTTCGAAGCCATTCACCTGAAGAAGATTAAGCTGCTGACGCCGGAAGACCAGAAAGCCTTTCTGGTAGAGAAGGCCGGAGTGACCGAGGCTGAGTTTGATAAGGCCTACAACTCCTTTACTGTGAAATCGCGCATGAAGCGTGGTGATCAGCGTATCCGCAAATTCGGCATCAACGGTGTTCCTGCTCTGATCGTTAATGGCAAGTATGTTGTGAATGCCACAACCGCCGGTGATCAGGACAAAATGATTGATGTTGTGAACTTCCTGATTGAGAAAGAACGCGCCAACTGAGCCGCGTTACCTGTCTCTTTTCCCGGATACGGCTCCGTATCCGGGTTCCTCCTCCTAATTCCTTATAAACTTTGCGCCTATTGTCGGGCAAAACCAGAGTTATTTCCTATACTGAAGGGGATCTTACCCTTACCGGTTTTTCCTCTATGGTTCTCAGGAAAAAAGCTGCGTCAGATGTCACCTGGCGTGACAAATATCTTGAACTGCATCATCAGTTTGAGGCGCTCAAGCAGTCGACCAATGATCGCGACCGCATGCTCAGCAAAGCGTTTTCTCTGACGTCCGTTATGGCGCAGGGGCAGTCGACCGCAGTAGATGAAGCAATTGCTGGCATCAAAACGGCGTTACGTGATGACGATGACGCTGTTTTTCAGAAACAGGTCGAGGATCTCGACCGGCAGACACTCGGCTTTGATCATGCATTTCATATTGAGTCTGACCGGCTGAGTACGCGTATCCGGACCATGGCCGACACACTGTTACAGCACAGGTTTTCTCCTGAACTGGCCAATTTTATTACAGACCTCAGGGACAGCTCCGGTGAGGCGTTACAGAGCTGGGATGGATATTCCCGGCAATTGAATGGCTGGGCACGGGTACTCAATTATCTGGCTAAACAGAAACTGAGTATCGCCCCTGTTCCTGAATCATCCTCACCGGCCGCGCCCAGTTCGGTCAGTCCGGCGAACGCGGAAGCGGCGGACGCTGTTGAGATTCCATTGCGTAAGCTGGCCGATGTGTTGGACGGTCTGATTGCCCGGATGGTGGTTCCGGATGATCTGGTGCAGCGTTCCCAGCAATTGCGTGAGTCACTGAAAGCAGTCAGCAGTGTTGACCGGCTGGTATCTCTGTTCGAAGACGTCGCTCTGTTTATGTTCGACTGCCAGAATGGCCGCAACGAATTTGAACGCTTTCTGGAGAGCCTGGATAACCGCCTGCAGGCCATTCAGGAGATTGTGGCTGATGCGAATCAGAGCCAGTCAGAACGGGAGAACGCGCGCCAGGAGCTGGATCATATGGTGCGTCACCAGATTGAAGACATCCGTAAAGGCGTGAAAGACTCAGACGAAGTCAGCACCACCATCAGAGACCATCTGCAGTACATCGTCAAAGCGATGGAAAGTTATCACCACCTGGAAACTGAGCGTGAAAACCGCCTCAGCAGCCAGCTGCAGCAACTGCAGACACGCCTGACCGAAATGGAGAACGAGGCCGCAGAAGCCAAAGCCATTATCGAAGATCAGAAAAACATGGTGATCACCGATCACCTGACGGGTCTGCCGAACCGGGCTGCGTATGAATCGCGCCTCGCCGAAGAGCTGAACAAGCGCCAGCGTACCCGCAAACCAATGTCGCTGATTGTCTGTGATATCGATCATTTTAAATCCATCAATGACACCTTCGGTCACCTGGCCGGGGATAAGGTACTGCAGCTGCTGTCAGGAGTGATGCGCAAAAACGTTGCCTCAGACGATCTGGTGGTGCGCTATGGTGGCGAAGAGTTTGTGATTCTGCTGCCGGGGCGTTCTGGTGATGATGCGCTGAATATCGCGGAGAAACTCCGGCTGAAAATTGAAGCCTGCCCCTTTAACTTTTCGGGTAAACCTCTGACGGTGACCATGTCCTTCGGGGTCAGTGAGTTCCATGCCCTTGAGGCACCGGAAACCGTGTTTGAGCGTGCAGATAAAGCCCTCTACGACGCTAAGAAAACCCGCAACCGCAGCGTCCGTCGCTGACGCATTGCTAAGCCCTTAAGTTTCAATTAGTATTTCGATATTCTTTCGAATCGAAATTAAACTGAAACTTTATGTCGAAGCAGCTGGCCTCAGTCCGTCATCAGCACATTCTGTCTGAATTGCAGGCCAGCGGCCGCGTACAGGTCGAAGCTCTGGCGGCTGATCTGTCGACCTCGGCCGTCACTATCCGCAAAGACCTGTCTCAACTCGAAAGTGAAGGCTTACTGGTTCGTCGTCATGGCGGTGCAGTCCTCGCCTCTGATGCATCCGATCTGGGAGAGCGGGTTTCTGAACGTCAGCAGGCCATTGCCCGGGCTGCTGCTGGGCTGGTGCGGGATGACTCACGCATTCTTATCGACTTCGGTTCGACCACCACGGCCATGATCCCCTCCCTTCAGGCGCGTAAGGGTCTGGTGATCATGACCAATTCTCTGCTCACCGCTCAGGCGGTTCTGTCGCTGGACCCTGCACCGACCCTGCTGATGACCGGAGGCACCTGGGACAGTCAGACCCGTTCACTGCAGGGTCAGATTGCCGAGCAGATCCTGAGCTCGTACGACTTCGATCAGCTGTTTATAGGCTGTGATGGGCTCGATCCACTGCGTGGTACCACGACGTTTAACGAGCTGCTCGGATTAAGCCGTCTGATGGCTCAGGCCGCCCGGGAAGTGATCGTTATGGCGACGTCGGATAAGGCCGGACGTCGTATCCCCAACCTTGAACTGCCCTGGTCACAGGTGACGACCCTGATAACAGACGAGGGTGTCAGTGACGGATTCAGGCAACAACTGGAACAACAGGGTGTGCAGGTCATCGTTACCAGCCCCCGGGAGAACAACTGATATGTGTGGCATTGTCGGAGCGGTAGCTCAACGTGATGTAGGCGATATTCTGCTGGAAGGCCTGCGCCGCCTCGAATACCGGGGCTATGATTCCGCCGGACTGGCAATCATTTCTGAGAACGGAGATATGGAGCGCCTGCGCCGTCTGGGTAAAGTTCAGTCTCTGGCCGATGCTTATCAGTCATCCCCCCTGAAGGGTGGGACAGGTATCGCCCATACGCGCTGGGCAACCCATGGTGAACCCTCCGAAGCCAATGCCCATCCACATGTTTCGGCGGGTATCGCAGTGGTGCATAACGGCATCATCGAAAATCACGCCAGCCTGCGTCAGAGTCTGAAAGACCAAGGTTATGTTTTTACGTCGCAGACAGATACGGAAGTGATTGCCCATCTGGTTGAGCGCGAGCTGGCAGCTCAGGGTGACCTGCTGCAGGCCGTGTTGAGTGTGCGCGATCAGCTGCAGGGGGCGTATGGCATGGTCGTGATCGATCGCCAGCAGCCTGAGCGGATGATCGCCGCACGTTCTGGCAGCCCACTGGTGATTGGCTATGGTATCGGCGAGCACTTTATCGCATCAGACCTGATGGCCCTGTTACCGGTGACCCGCCGGTTCGCCTTTCTGGAAGAGGGTGATGTTGCGGACGTCTGCCGTACTCAGGTCCGCATCTTCGATAGCGCTAATCAGGCGGTAGAGCGCGACATTACCGAAACCACACTGGAACACGATGCTGGCGATAAAGGTCATTATCGCCACTACATGCTGAAGGAAATTCATGAGCAGCCGCAGGCCATTGCCAATACGCTGGAAGGCCGCCTGCTCGGCGGTAAGCTGAACCTTGAGGCACTCGGTGACCTGAGCGATATCGAGCATGTTCAGATCATTGCCTGTGGCACCAGCTATCATGCGGGCATGACCGCCCGTTACTGGATAGAAGCCCTGGCGGGTGTGGCCTGCTCGGTCGAGATTGCCTCTGAATTCCGTTATCGCAGCCCCGTTGTCCGCCCCAACAGTCTGCTGGTAACCATCTCCCAGAGTGGCGAAACGGCGGATACGCTGGCGGCTCTGCGCCTGGCAAAAAGCACCGGATTCAAACGCACCCTGAGTATCTGCAATGTGCCCGGATCGTCGCTGGTGAGGGAATCGGATCTGGCGCTTATGACCCGCGCCGGGGCCGAAATCGGCGTTGCTTCCACCAAAGCCTTTACTACTCAGCTGGTGTGTCTGCTGCTGTTAACCGCCGCGCTGGGGCGTGGCCGGGCCATGACCCAGGATGATGAAGATGATCTGGCAGAGGCGCTGACCCAATTACCCGGGTTGCTGGATAAGGCCCTGGGAATGGATACGCGCATTGAGGCTCTGGCCGAATACTTTGCTGAAAAACAGCACGCACTGTTTCTTGGAAGGGGCGACCAGTACCCGATTGCCATGGAAGGCGCGTTAAAGCTGAAAGAGATTTCGTACATTCATGCAGAGGCGTATGCCGCTGGCGAGCTCAAGCATGGCCCACTGGCGCTGATTGATTCTGAGATGCCGATTGTCGTGGTCGCCCCTCACAATGACCTGGTTGAAAAACTGAAGTCGAACATCGAGGAAGTGCGCGCCCGTGGCGGTGAGTTTTATATCTTCGCGGATGAGGCTGCAGGCATTGAAGCAGAAGGCAATATGCACGTTATGGCAGTGCCGCATTGTGCCGATATCATTGCCCCGATTCTTTATACCCTGCCCTTGCAGCTGCTCAGCTATCATGTCGCTGTGATCAAAGGCACCGATGTTGATCAGCCGCGTAATCTGGCGAAGTCCGTCACTGTTGAGTGAAGCCTGCTGGATTGTCAGACATTCCTGTCAGCGATAAAACACGAATGATCATATTGGGCCACGATTGCAGTCTGGCTCAATATGCTTAGTGTTGTCGGAAAGTCAGCTTTTGATTTTTTTATGCTGAAATACACCAAATGACCCCCTTTCTGACCGTTTAATCTCAATATTCCCACTTTTGTCGCAGAATTCTGGACGATCATTCTGAGCATTTCCTGACGTTTTATCAGGGATCATGGCCTGAATAGTTACTTGTTGCGCAGAATGACAGTCTCATTTCTCAATTGATAGACAGGTGTTCAGATAATTGACAGGCAAAACTGACTGATGCGTCATTTTTGGTACTTCAAAAATACAGAGGTTTCAATCTTTTTCATCTGACCTGTATTTCCGCGGATTCTGGCTGGATCGGACATTTCTTGGCATTCGTGGCCGTGGCTAAAATCGCGCCATCAACGTTCTCAGGGAGTGAATGAAAATGAAGGAAATAACGATCAGACTATTTACCATACTGGCCTGCCTGCTGGGGCTAAGCGCCCCGGTACAGGCCGGTATTCTGCAGGACAACCTGACTGACTGTGGGCACAAGTGGCTCTACTTCAATGACTTTGTCACCGCTCCCAATCTTGATGAGTTTGCCGAGTACGGCTTTTTTCTGGTGAAAAACAGCCCGGATGTGCGCTATCAGTTTGATGGTGAATTTCCGCTCGACCGTCACATCAGTTTCGCCAGTTACGCCGCCGGAACCCCGCGCGATCCCGATGCCCA
>JBPEXS010000019.1:0-1284 GCA_052031325.1 Thalassolituus sp.
AGCAGTACGGCACCAGTGTGATTCGCGCCGGTAAGCAGAGCTGGAGTATGGAGAACGCCTCCAGCCCGCAGCAGATGGCGATTCAGACGCAGATGCGCCACGCTGGCGAAGAGATCCGCTCGGCCTTTGCCCGCGCTTCTCTGAAGGCGATTACTGCCAATATGCTGGGCTCACAGGATTCCACGGGCTGCTGTCGTTTGCGGGCAAGCTGGCGGCGCAGTTGACCGATGCCGCAGAAACGCGCAGCTGGTTGCTGTTACCGGCGGAAGTGGGCTTCCGTCGCTTGTTTCTCGACCCCGGAGAATACACACTGACCCTGGACTCACGACTTCAGGGTGGGCAGCGGGAAGCCAATCAGGAAACCATGAACCTGTCAGCCGGGGATATCCGTTTCTGGCAGGTGCGCGCTACCGGGCAAGCCAATGCTCAGGCAACGCCGGTTCCGCAGCGTTCTGCCGGGGAACCGACGTCGACTGCTAACACTCTGACCATGATCACAAAGGAATAATAAGATGCTTACACGACTGAACCGTACCGCAGCTCTGACCCTGATCGGCTCTGCTCTTCTGTTTTCCGGCTGTGCCACGAAGGTAGAGCGCGTCGATACCAACGAAGAGATCGCCCTGTCAGACCAGTGGAACGCCAAAGACTCTGAACTGGTGGCCAACGAGATGATTGGCGACATGCTGTCGTTCCCGTGGGCGTCTGAGTTCGAGATGGATAACGACCGTAAGCCGACCGTGATCGTTCAGCGCATCAGCAACAAGTCGCATGAGCACATCGCGGTTGATACTTTCATTAACGACATCAAGCGTGCCGTGGTGCGCTCTGGTAAAGCCAACTTTGTGGCCGCCGGTGACGCCCGTGATCAGCTGCGTGACGAACGTCGCGATCAGGAGTTGAACGCCAAAGACGCGAAAGAAATGGGCCAGGAAAAAGCCGCTGACTTCGCGCTGTCCGGCACCATTAACTCCATCGTCGATGAAGCGGGTAAAAAGCGTGTGACCTTCTACCAGGTCGACCTGAGCCTGATCGATATGGAATCCAATATCGAAGTCTGGAGCGGCCAGAAGAAGATTCAGAAGCTGCAGACCACCCGGTAAGCAACCATGGCTGATATCCGTTTTCTGCTGCCAGCTCTGATTGCCGGGGCTGGCCTTATCAGTGGTTGTGCGACGACTGGAAAAAGCGACTCTGTGGTGCCTGACAGCTATGTGCAGGCCGACAGCTACCCGGAGTGGGTCACCAACCCGCCGAAACGCGCTGGTCAGGTGTATGGTGTGG
>JBPEXS010000190.1:0-6152 GCA_052031325.1 Thalassolituus sp.
GCCTGAGTGATTCATGCCGCTCATATCATGGCCAGAATGATCCATTCCCTGCATCGACGACATGTCATGGCCAGAGTGATCCATGCTGCCCATGTCCATGCCCATATCCATATGGCCCAGCACCGGGGCGTAGTCCATTTCCGGAATGGCTGCTGTCAGTGACAGGTCTGGAGTCAGTCGACCACAGGCGTAACCGCTGCGGTCGATACTCTGCGCGAACAGGGTATAGGCGGTGTCTGACTGTGGCTCTACGACCACATCGTAGGTCTCGGCCACACCGATGCGGAATTCATCCACCGTGACTGGCTCAATGTTCTGGCCATCACTGGCGACCACAGTCATCTTCAGGCCCGGAATACGCACATCAAACAGGGTCATAGCTGCAGCATTGATAAAGCGCAGCCTCACCCGCTCACCGTTATTGAAGAGGCCACTCCAGAGTTGATCCGGCGTCTGGCCGTTCATCAGGTAGGTGTAAGTCCTACCGGTGACGTCCGAGATGTCCCGGTCTGACATGCGCATCTCATTCCACATGGCGCGGTCTTTCCAGGTAGCCACAAGCCCCTTCTGCTTTATCTGCTGCCAGAGATCCGGCACCGTACGCTCACGGGTGTTGTAGTAATGCCCCATTTTCTTGAGCGTGGCGTAGATGTCGTCCGGGTGCTCGTCACTCCAGTCCGACAGCATGACAACATAGTCACGGTCTGCCTGAACCGGATCTGGCTCGGCAGGCTCAATAACGATGGCCCCATACATTCCAGTCTGTTCCTGCCAGCCGGAGTGGCTGTGGTACCAGTAGGTTCCGCTCTGCTGCAGGTCGAATTCGTAGACAAAGGTTGCCCCCGGCGCGATGCCGCCAAAACTGAAGCCGGGTACGCCATCCATGTCTGTAGGCAGGATGATGCCATGCCAATGGATGGAGCTCATGGTGGATAGATGATTGGTCACCGAAATCCGGACACGCTCTCCCTCTTTCCAACGCAACACCGGGGCTGGCAGTGACTGGTTGGCAACGGTTGCGAGCCGGTCCTGTCCGGTGAAGTTAACCGGCAGATATCCGATATCGAGTTGAAAGTGTCGGCCGCTGAGTTCGGGTACCTGAGAGGGTGCTTCAGATGCCCTGACGTTATAACCAGTGCCTGTGCCGAGCAACAAAGCACCGGCTGATGCGCCAGTGACGAACTGGCGACGGGAAAGACTGGCACGGCCAGCCTGATTGATGATATTCATGCGTTTGTCCTGTCTGAATGAAAAGAGAGTGGCAATTCAGATCAGGCAACGGATGGCGGGCGCTCCGGCAGGCTGGGTTCAGCCGGAAGTGGCTGAGGCGAAAAACGGTTAAAGCCAGCAGTTACTGTAGGCGTACTGATCATCATCAGGGCCACAGGAATAGCCGAACTGACCGGCAATGGCTGATGACAACTGTGCTGACAGTGCTTGTGATTATGGTCCTGAGCGTCTTCACAACATGGGTGCGAAGCGTTTTCAGAGGGGCTTTCTTTCTGCGCAACCTTCATATCGTGCTGCGCAACCTTCATATCGTGCATGCTTTGATGGCAGGGTTCTGAGCCAGAAGCCATTTTCATAGCCGCATTCTGGGGAGCTTCTACCGACAGTCGGCCGATACCCGAAACGCCTGCCCAGGCACTCTGGCACAGAGACAGCAGTATCAGTATGGACAGAAAACGGTTCAGCATTCGGGTATTCCCATGAGCAAAGCTGTTCAGTATGACTTTGACGGTGACCGCATGGTCACAAATTCTTCCGAAGCGGTCGGATGAACGGCCAGCGTCCGGTCAAAATCCGCTTTGGTGGCTCCCATACGTACAGCGACTGCGAGACTCTGGATGATCTCGCCAGCGTCAGCGCCGACCATATGCACACCAAGCACTTTATCGTCAGAACGACGTACGACTAACTTCATCAGCATCCGTTCCCCGGAGCCAGAAAGTGTGTGCTTCATCGGACGGAATTCCGAACGATAGATGTCGATATCCTGCGGGTGTTGTTCACAGGCTTCCTCTTCACTCAGACCCAGTGTGCCAATTGGAGGCTGAGTGAAAATGGCCGTTGGTATCTGATCGTATTCCATGGTCAGCGTATCGTCACCAAACTGCTGATTCACAAAACACATGGCCTGCTCTATCGCGACGGGCGTCAGCGCCGGGGTGCCAATCACATCCCCCAGCGCATAGATGCCGGGCACGCTGGTGGCGAAATGATCGTCCGCCTGAATGCTGCCGTCGTTGTTCAGTGTAACGCCAAGTTCTTCAAGACCAAGACCTTCGATATTAGGATTGCGACCCGTTGCGCAGAGTACAACGTCGGCTTCGCGGGTAGTGCCATCAGAGAAGGAACACACTTTACGACCGTCGGACAACTGCTCGATGGACTGAATATCAGTATTCAGCAGAAATTCGATCCCCTGAGACGACATCTGTCCCGATACGAATTCGCGCACCTCTTTATCGAATCCGCGCAACACCAGATCACCCCGGTAATTGAGGGTGGTTTTTGCGCCCAGACCATGAAAAATTCCGGCAAACTCCGTGGCGATATAGCCACCGCCGATGACCACCGCAGACTCCGGAAACTGGTCCATCGAGAAGACTCCGTTCGAATCTATGCAATGTTCGACTCCGGGAAAGTCCGGCATATTTGGCCAGCCACCCGTGGCAATCAGAATGCGTTCTGTTTTTAATGTCCGGTCACCAGCAATCACCGTACCTGCGTCTGCGATAGTGCCGGAGGCGTTGATAACCTCAACACCAGATCCATCAAGTAGATTCTTATAAATGCCATTCAACCGATTGATTTCATTATCTTTATTAGATTTAAGAACCGACCAGTCAAAGCGTGTTTCAGCCACCGCATGACCAAACCCACGCGCATCATCAAAGGCGTGTGAAAACTCGCTGGCATAGACAAACAGTTTTTTAGGGACACAGCCAACGTTCACGCAGGTGCCGCCCAGATAGCGGTTTTCCAGTACAGCGACTCTGGCACCGCTGGCCGCAGCCATGCGGGCAGCCCGGACACCACCAGAGCCGGCACCAATTACGACAAGATCAAACTGTTCTGACATAGTTCACTTCCGGATTCAGCAGGGCCGGAACGATCGTCCGGCCGGATGGAGGCTTCTGATTTCAGCCCTGAGTAAAGGTCACGCGAACATCAACCAGGCCGCTGTTGTCCGTGCGGTCGATATTGATCTGACTAACAAACACACTATGACGCTGAGACAGGGTTTCAATCCAGATCATAGTGTCGTCGAAGCTGACATTATCCAGCCATACACGCAGACTATCTCCATCCTGTTCGTAGCGGGTCATGCGCACCTGGCTGGCACGTGCCTGATTGCCGACGCTGGCCAGCAGGCTTTTGCCATCACTGGAGGCAACCGCCGCACGACCACCGAACTGAGGGGCATTGTCGATCATCAGCTGGTAAAAACCGAGCTTCTGAGTCAGTTCATTATTCAGCGATTCATTCTGTTTAATGAGTGGCGCAAAGAACAGACTGAAGATGACCGCCAGCAATACCAGGACAGCCACAGCACGGACAATCAGCTGGTCACGCGGCGTCTGATGTTGATACCAGTCTTTCGCCTGCTGGGCTCTGGGGTCAGACGCCAGCTGATCACTGATGCGTGAAAGACCTCCGGTCAGAGACTTCATACACCCACTCCTATTTTCATACGCCCTTTCACCGCACCGTTATCTTCCGTTGCGGAGGCTATTTCAGCTTCCAGTCCTTTATCGGCCAGAGACTGTCGGAAAACCTCCAGGTCAGGCAAGGTAGTTACCGTGAGTTCAAGCATAAAGTCACCGGCGCGGTCTGAGTAGCGGATACCGTTAATCTGAACCTTATCTTTGACAGCGGAGCCATCCCAGGCGGCAGCCACATCGGCCATCAGGACATCAAACCCTGCCGCGCTGCCAGCCGAATTATCACCGCGCAGTTTACGCCGGAACAGGGTTTCGTAATTGGAAGTGCGCTCACCCGGAAACCATTGCTTGTACAAGGACAGACTGGCATCAGAGACCTGATCCACCTTATGACTCAGCTGAGCGTTGGCCGCAAACAGATACGCCGCTCCCAGCACCGCTACAGAGGCCGCATACACCGCAACACTTCGCCACCAGGCCGCTGGTCGCTGTTCATCCTGTGTCTCCGCTACCTTACCTTTCAGGAAGTTAACGGCGGGCTCAGAACGAGGCGCATCACCCGAATAAACGTGAATTTCATCAAAAGCGTCCGGGTAGCCAGTTGCAATGCTCGTCTGCAACAGCATGGCCTGATCCAGAGAGCGGCCGTAAATATTAAGAGAGCTGCTGGCGTCGGCGTCACGACAGATATAATCAATGCACACGCCGGTGGCTTCATCCGGTACAAAGCCTTCAAACACCCCCGGTACAGACACCAGCCAGCCGCCGTCCACCTGCGAAAAGACAGGGGCCTTATCAAGAACTGAGGTTTCGGGTGTCAGCTCGACCAAACGCAGGTGATGGAGTTCCATCACGTCAAGCAGCTGATCACTGAGCGAGTCATTCAGAAGATAGGCACGGTGCGCACCGTTCTGACTGCCGGATGGCAGAATAATGTATTCGCTGATATCACCGATCAGTGTGTCTTCAAGCGCAAACGGCAGAGCACGATTGACCTGACGTGCTTTGACGCCGGGCATTTTCACCCAGTGAACCGCGTAATCCGTGGCGCTGAGCATAAGCCGCACCTGAGAAAGTTCAGGCTGTTCTGCAGCCCACTCTTCCAGCGGCTGCTGAGATCCATCGGCAAGGCGGACAGACCAGAGTCCCTGATCGGCCCGCCACTGTATGAGACTTATTTGCTGAGTGCTCATCCGTTATCCATCGACGTTGGTTATTGGCAGTATATCACTGCTTCTTGCTTCCCGGCGTGAGTAATCCCGATACAGAGTGGACATGGCCCCATCCGCTGAAGACCGGAAAATCACCGACTCCATGGTGGCCACCCGCCCATTCAGGTCAACCCTCACAAAGACTTCGAAGAACTCGCTGTGTACCGAGAAGTCAGTATCGACCCAGGGTTCTCCGGTATCGGTTGCCGCTTTCTTTTCACCTTCTTCAATCCGGGTAAAAGGTTCAACCGGACCCAGAGACATAAAGGATGCTACATCCTCGAATCCGCCACTCCCCCGCTGAAGCGTTAATTGCTGAGCCAGTTCTGGCGACATCCGGCTGTCAAGGGCTGCCATAACGTAATCCGGGGCAGTATTAACGTTCAGAGGTGTTCCGGCCGGGAGACAGGCAATAAAGGGTTCCAGACGCCGGTATGCTTCCAGCGTAACCTCCGGAATCAGCATCAGTTCACTGGTGTGACTGCAGGGCTGATAAGCGGCACGGTAAGGAGGCTCATGACTGTAATAAAGGTCGTCAGCCTGACTTTCCGGATTGAGCCAGGCGCGCCAATAAGTAGCAATCTGCAGATCAAGCCCAAGAAGGTTGAGAAGATTTCTGAAGCGGGCCTCTCCAAGCTCAGCCGCCGCTCCTGGTGCGAGATTATTCAGGTTAAAACGACCCTGGAGATCCGAGATATGAATCGACACATAGCCAGGTTCCAGCGGAAAGGCCCGGTCGATGGCCCATTCTTCGGCCAGGTGATCGAGGGCTGAGTTGGCCTCCCAGTCAAGATACAGACCTTCTTTAACGGCATCTTCAGCGCCAATGGCAAACGCCCGTCCCTGTTGATAAGCCGCCATACCTGAGCTGCGCTCCACATCAAGCGACAGTTCGTTGATCATGGCGGCAGCGAGAATGGCGACCACAGCGAAAATCAACAACACCATCAGAAGCACGATGCCTTTCTGCGACTTCACAGCATGCCTCCAGCGTCAGTCAGCAGCCACAGACGATTGATCTCACCTTCCAGTGGCAGCTCTACCCTGAGGCGGATGGCCGCAAGGCCTTCGCCAGCTTCCAGAGGTGAAACCGGCGGCCAGGTATCGTGCTGATTGAGCGAAGGTGGCACTCCGTCAACGCCAGACGGAATCCGGGTCACGAGGACAAAGCCCACATCTTTGATCTGATCAAGAATGATCTGCGCTACAGGTTCAGAATCGGTTGTGCGATCCAGTACCGTCCAGTAATAACGCACCAGACAATAACCATCAC
>JBPEXS010000191.1:0-1115 GCA_052031325.1 Thalassolituus sp.
ACATGGGTGGAATGGATCACTCCGGTCACGACATGGGTGGAATGGATCACTCCGGTCACGACATGGGTGGTATGGACCACTCAGAACATGCAGCCATGATGGGAACAGGCCTCGCAGCAGCCGGCAAAGGTTCAGATGCAGACATTGTCCATAAGCAGTCAGAGTATGGCCCTCAGGTCGACATGCGCTCTGAAATGCCTGTCAGCGGCTTATCCGATCCGGGTATTGGTTTGCGGGACCATCAGCAACGCTATGGTCGCCGTGTACTCAACTATGGCGACATCCGCAATCTGACCCCAACACTCGACCGGCGCGAACCCAACCGGGAGATTCAACTACACCTGACCGGGAATATGAACCGCTACATGTGGTCGATTAATGGCATCCGCTTCGCAGATGCCGAGCCACTGATGCTGAAGTATGGCGAGCGGGTACGCATTACTCTGGTCAACGACACCATGATGACCCATCCAATTCACCTGCACGGCATGTGGAGCGAGCTGGAAACCGGCGATCCGGACTACATTCCCCGCAAGCACACGGTGATCGTGCAACCAGGCAAGAAAATCAGCTATCTGGTCACCGCAGATGCCTTAGGCCGTTGGGCCTATCACTGCCATCTTCTGTATCACATGCCGGGCATGTTCCGCGAAGTCCGCGTCACCCATGACGGACAACCCGGCGAGGTCGAACATTTCCATGGTGGAATGAAGATGGGCATGGGTCGTTCTTTCAGCTCAAAGGGTAACGGTGAGGAGGGCAAAGCATGAAAATGCCGAATCTGAAGTACCTGACGGCTGCCAGCCTGTTGTCTGTTTGCCCATTGCTTGTCAATGCCATGGACAGTGATGATCCCACCTTAACCAAAGTCACCATCGACCAGCTGGAGCACAGATTCCATGGTAGCGACAGCCATCAGGTACTCGAAGGCGATATCTGGATAGGAAAGGACCTGAATAAGGCCTGGTTTAAAGTCGATGCTGAACGCTCACACAGCGAGCTTGAAGAGCTGAACCTGCAAGCGCTATGGAGTCATGCTGTCAGCCCGTACTGGGATGTTCAGCTAGGACTCAGTCACGACACCAGAACAGAACCTGAGCGCACCCGTGGGGTTG
>JBPEXS010000192.1:0-6565 GCA_052031325.1 Thalassolituus sp.
GAGTTGGTGGTCCCGAGGTCGATACCAATAATCTTGCCCATAATTTTGTCTCCTCTGCTCCGGGTCTGCCGGAGTCTTTAAAATCTGTCCCGCTTACGCGGTGTCTGAATACGTTGTTAATCAGCCTGATTGCTATATCGGGTCACCTGAATGGATTTCAAGGGACCCTTTTCAAAAAATGATCAGGCGTTTTCGTCAATCTTTGCGGCACCTTTGCTAACCACGACCATCGCCGGACGCAGCAGACGACCGTGCAGGGTGTAACCCTTCTGCATGACAGCCATCACGGTGTTTGGCGCCAGGTCAGCGTTCTCAACCATAGACATGGCCTGGTGGAGTTCGGGGTTAAAGGATTCACCTTCCGGGCTGACCTGTTCTACATTGAAACGCTCCAGAGCGCTGATCAGGCCAGACAGGGTCATTTCCATGCCTTCGCGAATGGCTTTAGTCGCCTCTTCTTCTGGCGCAGCGGCCAGTCCACGCTCAAGGTTATCCACCACGTTAAGCATTTCGTTGGCAAACTTCTCAAGGCCAAACTTATGAGCCTTTTCTACGTCCAGCTCGGCACGGCGGCGAACGTTCTGCATTTCAGCCTGGGTGCGGATCAGCTGGTCTTTCAGACCGGCAACTTCATCCAGGGCAGCAGCCAGTTCATCATCGGCTGCGGCCTCCTGCGGAGCCTCTTCAGGGGCTTCAGTGGTTGCTTCTACCTGCTCTGCAGCTTCTTCCTGTACTTTCTGCTCATCAGACATCGGGGTTACCTCAAAAACTCGTTGTGAGGCCTATATGGGGCCAGCTCAAAGCATTTCAAGGCAATGATGTGAAATCTGTTGACAGGTATTTTTACTGTATATATAAACACTGTACAAACGGACAGATATCAGGTGCACTATGCTCAACACACTGTCGATTCATAATTTTGCATTGGTTGAATCTCTTGAACTTGAGTTTGATCAGGGCATGACCGTCATTACCGGTGAAACCGGTGCCGGAAAATCCATTCTTCTGGATGCCCTGGGCCAGACCCTGGGCCAGCGCAGTGAGGCTGAATTTGTCCGCCGCGGCAGCGACAAAGCGGATATCAGTGCCACCTTTCTGAGTAACGACAGTGCCCGTCAGTGGCTGAAAGATCATGACCTGCCTGAGGATGATGAGGTCATCCTCCGCCGTGTAATTTCTCAGGCTGGTCGTTCCCGTGGTTACATCAACGGGCGCCCGGTCTCTGCTGCCGACCTGCGCGAGATTGCCGCCCATCTGATCAGTGTGCACTCCCAGAATGCCCATCAGAAACTGCTGGAAAAAGACGCACCGCGTCAGATCCTTGATGCCTACGCCGGACTGACTCAACTCACCGCTGAAACTACCAACCACTGGCAGGTCTGGCAGCAGACCTACAAGCAGTTGCAGACACTGCGGGAGAACAGCAGTGAATTGATTGCTCAGCGTCAGTTGCTTGAATATCAGGTCAGTGAACTGCGCGAACTGGAACTTCAGGAAGGCGAGTTACCCGAACTGGAAGCTGAGCAGAAACGGCTTTCCGGCGCTGAGAATACCCAGATGAGTGGGCACACAGCCCTCAACGCCTGTGAAGGTGGTGATAATGACGGCCCCTCTGCGACCTCTCTGATCAGCCAGGCCCTGCAACAACTCGATGACATTGATGATGATCATGAACTGTTAAAAGAAAGCCGGGAATTACTGGAGCAGGCCGCCATTCAGGTGGATGAAGCCGGGCACTCCCTGCAGCGCTATCTGGACATGGTCGATATCAATCCACACCGCCTGGCCCAGGTAGAACAGCGTTTATCGGCGATCTTCAGCATGAGCCGTAAACATCAGATTCAGCCGGAGTCTCTCTATGACCACTGGCAACAACAGGAAGAGCTGCTGGATTCACTCAATGTGACCGATGACGACCTGGATGCCCTGGAAGAGGAGCTGCTTAAGCTCGAACAGTCCTACAGAGCCAGTGCAGAAGCCTTGACGACCGCCCGCCTCAAGGCTGCTGCCGTCATGGACCAGGACATCTCATCGCATTTTGAAAACCTGTCTCTGGGACGGGCGGTGTTTAAGACGGCCATTCAGCCGGGCAAAGCGGGACCACATGGTCAGGATGATATTCAGTTTATGGTGCAGACCAACCCTGGTATGCCCGCAGGGCCTCTGCATAAAGTTGCATCTGGGGGGGAGTTATCCCGTATCAGCCTCGCGATTCAGGTAGTAACGGCTGCTACGTCTCACCACCCCTGCCTTATCTTTGACGAAGTCGACGTCGGCATTGGTGGTGGTACTGCAGAGCGTGTCGGCCGCCTGATGCGCCGGATTGGCAGTAATTCTCAGGTAATGTGTGTCACCCACCAGCCGCAGGTCGCAGCCCAGGCCCACCAGCACTACCAGGTCAGCAAGGTCAGCGGTGACGAAGCAACACACACGCGGATACGCGAACTGTCTGCTCAACAGCGCTCAGAAGAATTAGCCAGAATGCTGGGGGGTGTCGACATTACCCAGCAGACACTGGCTCACGCCCGGGAAATGTTAGATCTGGCGATCAGCCAGTAGGTCAAAAAGGGAGGAAGGCTACCTCAGAATTGGAGTAGCCTTTGACTGAAGAGCTTACTTCCTCTTGCGGACGTACAGCACCAGGCTGTGATCAACCAGCTCATAGCCGTGTTCTTCAGCAATGAGGTGCTGCAGACGTTCGATCTCTTCGTTACTGAATTCAACAACTTTACCGCTGTCGACTTCCACCATATGGTCGTGGTGCTCACCCTTAGCCAGTTCGAATACTGAGTGCCCACCATCAAAGTTATGACGGGTCACCAGACCAGCACTTTCAAACTGAGTCAGGACGCGATAAACGGTCGCCAGACCGACATCTTCACCAGCTTCTATCAGAGCTTTGTATACGTCTTCAGCACTCAGGTGACCGGCATCGTCATCTTCCAGAATGCTCAGGATCTTGACCCTGGGCAAGGTTACCTTGAGTCCCGCTTTACGGAGCTCGATATTTTGGTCGGCCATTCTTCTCTACCATTTCACAGCGGAGGGGGCTTCGGTTATCATCCTGCCTCGCTCCAATTCATATTTACCGGACTATACCTGCTTATGCGCCCCATAATTCTGACCGCTCTACTGGGTTTTGCAAGCCTTTCTGCCTGTACCTTCCCAGGGGTCTACAAACTCAACGTACAACAGGGGAATATCGTAACGCAGGAAATGCTGGCTGAACTTCAGCCCGGCATGACCCAGCGCCAGGTCATCTATGTTATGGGTAACCCGGTGGTTAAAAATCCATTTGCAGATAACAAATGGGATTACATCTACACCCTGGAAAAACGTGATGAGGTGGTGAAACGCTACCACGTGACGCTTTTCTTCGATGCGCAGGGCTTCTTCAGCCACTATACGGGTGAAGCCCCTTCCGAAAACGAAGATGCCAGCCAGTCTGACTCCGCGGCCATCCCCGATGCGGCCAAACGCAACGAGCCTGCCACAGAGTAATCTGATATCAGGCCTTGTCGCTGCCTTTTTTCGCGGTCTTGGCCGCGCGGTTAGCCCTGGCCTGTTTAGGGTCAATCAGCAGAGGCCGGTAAATCTCAACCCGGTCGCCATCTCGTAACTCGGTCGTTGCCGGGTCCCGTACTGCTTTGCCGAAGATCCCATACTTAGCGTCATCCGGATTGATCTCCGGAAACTCCTGAACAATTCCTGAAAGCTCAACAGCCTGACGCAGTGTGGTTCCCTGCTCAACTTCAAGGCGCAGAATCTTCTGCTTTTCCGGGCGGGCATAGGCCACTTCTACACCGATCATCTCAGCCATAAATTTCTTTTGCTCGCTTAACAAACGCATCCACCATCATACCGGCCACCTGTTTGAACAGGGTTGCCATCGCCATGCCTGTCAGCCGGCTGGCCATTTCAAATTCCAGCTCAAGTGTTACCTTACAGGCGGTGTCAGACAGGCTGTGAAAATTCCAGGTACCGCTGAAGTGACTGAAAGGGCCATCAACCAGCTTTATATCCATACGGTGGGGACGTTGCAGGGTATTGCGCGTGGTAAAGCTCTGGGAGAACCCGGCTTTCGATAGAGTGAGTTCAGCTTCGATCATGGAGTCGTCTTCAGCCAGTACGCGGGTTGACTGACAACCCTGCAGGAACTGCGGGTACTGGCGTACATCATTCACCAGATCAAACATCTGTTCGGCGGAGTGCATTACAAGTGCACTGCGGCTTATGTGTGTCATTGTGTATTGAGGTTACTTCGTTCTCAGAAGAGGCCATTATACAGCACCAGCAGAATCGCTGCCGGTGATACAACACGGATCATGAAACGCCAGACAGTAAAGACCAGAGAACTCGACAACCTGGCTTCATCTTCCACCGAGGTGCGTGACATAAACCAGCCCGCAAACAAGGCGATCAGTACACCACCCAGTGGCAGCAGAATGTTCGTCGTCAGATAGTCGAGCAGGTCAAAGATGGTCTTACCTTTGATCTCAACCGTCTGCCCCAGGGCTTCTTTTTCTTTCCTGAGATCATCGACAGCGGCGTAGATGTGGAATTCTTCGCCGATAACCTTACCTTCATCACTCATCTGTTCGACCGTGACAAAGGCCTGGTTCTGAGACCAGTCATTGAATGAGAACACCGTACCCAGCCCCAGAGCCCAGGCCAGAGAACAGACAAATACAGTCGCCCGCGCGCGGCTGAAGCCTTTCTCCACAGCCCAGGCAACCGCCGGTTCTGCCAGTGAGATTGCTGAGCTCCAGGCGGCAATCGCCACCAGAACAAAAAACAGCGTCCCCAGTATCGCTCCACCAGGCAGTGCACCCAACGCAACAGGCAGAGTCTGGAACATCAGGCCTGGCCCGGCACCGGGTTCCATACCGTGGGTGAAGACAATCGGGAAAATCACCAGGCCAGCAACCAGTGCCACCAGTGTATCCATAAAACCGACAATAAGAACGGTCTGGCCCAAAGGCTGTCCTGCTGGCATGTAGGCGCCATAGGCCATGATGGCACCCATACCCAGTGACAGGGTAAA
Source organism: Thalassolituus sp. (assembly GCA_052031325.1). GTDB lineage: Bacteria > Pseudomonadota > Gammaproteobacteria > Pseudomonadales > Oceanobacteraceae > Thalassolituus. The sequence continues at coordinate 5,045 of JBPEXS010000192.1, forward strand.
GAAGGAGTGTCCGAGTGCCACGATAATGGCTTCCGTGCTCAGCTTTTCAGGCTCGAAACGGAACAGGAAATCCCATCCCTCAGCAAAGCCCGGCGTGGTCAGGCTATAGCCCAGTAAAATCAGCAACATCACGAACAACAAAGGCATCAACAGGCGGAGTGTGTTCTCCAACCCGCGATGAATACCCCGGGCAATAACAACACCGACCAGAACCATAAACAGCGTATGCAGAACCGTCAGCCGAAGTGGGTTGCCGAGCAGACCACCAAACGTAGCTTCTGCAATGCCAGCGTCGGCACCGGTAAAGAAACCAGATGCCATTTTGTAGACATAGTAGAGAATCCAGCCGGCTATCACGCTGTAAAAAGAGAGGATAAAAAAGCCTGCGATCGCACCCATCCAACCAATTCCGGCAAACATGCGCGGGGCTTTATACTGGCTGGTCAGGCGATGCATGGTATGCACGGGGCTCATACGGGCTTTCCGCCCAAGAAGAATCTCCGCCATCATCACCGGTATACCCACTGCCAGAACACAGAGCAGATAGACAAGAACGAACGCGCCACCACCGTACTCTCCGGTGATGTAGGGGAACTTCCAGATATTACCCAGGCCAACCGCAGACCCGACGGCTGCCAGTACAAACGTCCAGCGACTGGCCCAGATGCCGTGCATGCCGCGATGATCTGCTTTCATGTGCATTCCCCATATAAATCAAGGGTATTCTCTGGCATTTACCCCACTACCTCAAGTCGACCAGAGAAAGCGCCCTGACAAGGTGCACAAAGCGGCTCTGCCCAAGCATCCGGCGTTCCGCTATAATCGGGTTATGAGTAAAAACAAAAAACCAAAGCCTGGTTCTGCAACCATCGCTCAGAACAAAAAGGCCCGCCACGAATTTTTCCTGGAAGATAAAATGGAGGCTGGCATCGCGCTGACCGGCTGGGAAGTGAAGTCCCTGCGGGAAGGTAAAGTGCAGCTTGTGGATTCCTACATCAACTTCCACCGTGGCGAAGCCTGGCTCTCGGGTGCGCTGATCACCCCACTGAATCAGGCGTCGACCCACGTTGTTGCCGAGCCTCGTCGCGAGCGCAAGCTGCTACTGCACCGTCGTGAAATCGACCGCATCATGCAGAAGTCACAGGCTAAAGGTTACACCTGCGTCTGTACTGCGCTGTACTGGAAAGGCATTCATGTCAAAGCCGAGATTGCTCTGGCTAAGGGTAAGCAGGCCCACGATAAGCGGGCCGCCAGTAAAGACAAAGACTGGAAAAAAGAGAAAGAGCGCTTGATGAAACACTCCTCTAGATAGAGATCACATTAATCACCCAGGCCTAGCTCCCATGCGTAATTATTTGCGGATTCTATAACTGGGCTGTTATCCCCGAGCTTTAATTTCAAATATTCCCTGGCAGAATTAATATACGGGATCAGTTTTTCTGAAAGAGGAAGGTCTTGGTCATTGTGATAGTATTTACCACTCCACTTCATCGACAAGACCTTACGACCATTTAACCTAGG
>JBPEXS010000193.1:0-1159 GCA_052031325.1 Thalassolituus sp.
ACAGCGGATGAGTCATCCCACCGCTGGGCCATTCCGTTCATCATGGCCGCCATCAATACCCGTGTTGTCCACCGCAGTAATGCGCTGCTTGAAAAGGCCTGGGGGGATAAATTTCAGTACAGCGAAGCTATGTTGACCGGCAAAGGCATCAAAGGCTTTCTCTTGGGCTATGCCATGACCTTTGGTATCGGCCTGTTTCTGCTCACCGCCTACACCGCCCCGGGCCGTCGTCTGCTGAATCGGTTTCTGCTGCCCAAACCCGGCAAAGGCCCGAGTCGCAAAGCCCAGGAAGCCGGTTTCTTTGATATCCGCTTTTACGGCTATGGCGTTACCGGTAAGGTGCTGAAAACCAAAGTAACCGGGGATAAGGACCCTGGCTATGGCTTTACCGCGCGCATGCTCGGTGAGGCGGCGACCTGTCTGGCGCTGGATTTTCATAACCGTGGTCAGAAAAAAGGGGCTAAGGGCGGTTTCTGGACCCCTTCATCCCTGATGGGCGAACAGTTGTTTGAGCGCCTGCAGAACAATGCAGGAATGGTGTTTGAATCAGTAAACGACTGAGCTGTCAGGTCACCAGCTGGTCTTTCCCCATCGACTTGGCCTTATACAGACGATTATCCGCTTTTTTCATCATTGAGCGGATCGTCGTCTTTTCATCCGGAGTCAACGAGAGCAAACCTATGCTTGCGGTGACCTGGGTTTCAGCAGAAGAAAATAACTTCAAGCCATGGATAGCGTCCTTTGCGTTCTGAGCCAGGCGCATCGTTTCAGACTCTTCGCAGTCAGTCAGTATGCAGGCAAATTCATCCCCACCAATCCGCGCGACCAGTCCATAGCGATCAGACATCTGGCGTTCAAGAAGCTTTGAGACTTTTTTCAGGCACTGATCCCCTGCAGCATGCCCTTTTGTGTCGTTGTAAGCTTTGAAGTTATCAAGATCAATAAACAGAAGGCTGAGGCACTGCTGGGCAGCGCGGGCCTCAGCCAGTGCCCGCTCCATTTTGACGTGAAAAGCCCGCCGGTTGGCGATGCCAGTGAGTTCGTCGATCAGAGAAATGGATTCCGCCATATGGCGGCGTGTGACGTTCTGGTGAGAAACCGTAAATAGGGGCGTATTACTCTGCCAGCCCACCGGACGGAAAGACATCATAAACCAGCG
>JBPEXS010000194.1:0-1502 GCA_052031325.1 Thalassolituus sp.
GTCAGTTGCTGTGCTGGCTGTGGTTGTTTGCCTTTACCGGGATCATGCTGCACCTGACCAGCCCGGATCTGATGTATTACGTGGGGCTGTCGGGTGCTCTGCACGGCGCCTTACTGGTCGCGATTGTGTATTCGCCCCATTATTCAAAAGTGGTCCGGGCGGGTACTGCCGTGGTGATCAGTGTAAAAATTCTCTGGGAACAATCCCCTTTTTACGACGACATGGCCAACGCCGACTTTCTTGGCGGGCGAGTAGAGACCCGCGCGCACCTCTACGGCGCCATCGCCGGAGCATTATGGATACTTGCCCTCTGGGCCTGGAAACAGTATGAGCAACGAACAGACACCGCCCGACATGACGGCTAACCCCTGGACCACCCTCAAGGTCACCGAAGCCTACGACAACCCCTGGATACAGGTGAAGCATCATGATGTGCTGACACCCGCCGGTAAGCCCGGTCTCTATGGCACCGTACACTTCAAAAACCGCGCTGTCGGTATTGTGCCGCTGGCTGCGAATGGCGATACCTGGCTGGTGGGTCAGTACCGTTTTCCGGTGAATGAATACCACTGGGAAATTCCCATGGGCGGTTCACCCCTGGATGAAGCGCCTGAAACCACAGCCTTGCGTGAACTGCAGGAAGAAACCGGTATTCATGCTGAGACACTGATCCCGTTGGGACGTTTTATGCTGAGCAACTGCATCTCAGATGAAGAGGGTTATATTTACGCCGCTACCGGGCTGACAGAAGGGGAGCAGTCTCTGGATGAGACCGAAGAGCTGGCACTGAAACGCCTGCCGTTTGACGAAGTCCATGCCATGGCCATGGACGGTCGCATCACCGATGTGTTGTCGGTGATGGCCATTCTGAAGGTCCGTTTACTGGGGCTGGCCTGAGTAAACGGAGCTTCATAGCGGGGTGGCTCAGAATTCGTACTGAACGCCCAGACCCAGCATATACAGACGATTCTTTGAAATCTCTTTCACGTCCAGTGTGGTGGTTTCAAATTCCGCCCGCAGCAGCCAGTTTTCCATTGGCTCCCAGAACACGCCGCCACTGAAAATGCTGGAAACACCGGAGATTTTATCCGCTTTGTACTCTGCAGTTTCCAACGGCTCAGCTTCTGCCTGATAAGCCGTGATGGTGGTTTCGTAGAGATCCGCTTTCCACACGTTAAAGCCACCTTTGACGAAGGTCGACAGAGTATCAGAGAAGCTGAAGCTGTAGCGCAGGTTGATCAGCGCGCTGCGCGGGTGGTACGAACGCAGACCGGTGTACGTCACTGAACCTGGCTCGTCGTCAGTACCAATCACCCGTGACGTTGAGCCATTGCTGGTGTCATTAAAGGTGGGCAGGTCGTCTTCGTCTTCCGGGTAGGTCACGGTCGGATCATCAAACACCATATCGCCCATGTCCATCAGACCAAATTCCAGTGACAGATTGTCGGTGATGTTTGGGCCGAATACGATTTTGGCTGCGATCCCCGTTTCATCTGCGGCGT
>JBPEXS010000195.1:0-1218 GCA_052031325.1 Thalassolituus sp.
AAGAATCAGCCTCAGCTATTGTGGGTACCTTTATGGGCACGGGGTGACGTAGCATTTTTATCAAATGCATTGACCCGAAACCTATTCCTCTCCGTGAAATTCGGTCCTATACTTCCCTCGCGCTCAGCCTGAGCGCACCGTCTGCGGATATCCCCTGCGCTGACTGAGCTGCCCAGCCACCCGCCTTTCTATCAAGGTGGCCTGAGCCCTGCCAAGCAATCCGGCCCGGTTAGGCTTTCTGTACGATACTGAACGTGCAGGCTTTGTTGTGGGTACCAACCATGAATGACCTTCTCGCTATTGTGCTGCTGATTATGAGCAGCGCCCTGTTCGCCATGTCAGAAATCGGCATAGCCGCATCGCGCAAAATCAAACTCCGGGTGCTGGCTGGCGAGGGCAACCAGAAAGCTCAGGATGTGCTGGATCTGCAGCAGGACCCGGGCGCTTTCTTCGCCATGATTCAGATCGCTCTGAACGGCATATCCATCCTCGGCGGCATCATCGGCGAGCAGGCGCTGACGCCCTATTTCCGTGATTCTATGGCGTTGGTGTATCAGGGCCGTCTGCTGGATGAAATCAGCTTTGCCATGTCGTTTATGACGATTACCGCATTATTCATCCTGTTCGCGGATCTGTTGCCTAAACGTATGGCCATCATCATGCCGGAGGCCACTGCCATCCGCCTGGTGACTCTGATGCGCAGTGTGACCTTTGTGGTGATGCCATTGGTGATGCTGTTCAACGGTGTCAGCAATGCCCTGCTGCGGCTGATGAACCTGCCAACCGAACGCGAAGAAACCGTCACCACGGAAGACATCGTTGCCATGATGGACGCTGGTGCCGAAGACGGCAGCCTGCAGCAGCAGGAATACGACCTGATCGGTAATGTGTTTGACCTGGAAATGGCAACCATCGGCAGTGCCATGACCCCACGCGATATGATCATCTTCTTTGATATCGACGAAAACGCCACCACCATCAGCCAGAAGGTGATTGATCATCCTCATAATGACTTTTTAGTCTGTGATGGCAGTCTGGATAAACTGCTCGGCTCGATTGAATCGAAAACCATTCTGCGCATGGTGTTAAAAGGTGAGATGAGTGGGGATATGAAACCTTTGCCAAGCGCCGGTTACGATAAAGACCTGCTGTACCTGCCAGAGACGCTGACACTGTCAGAAGGCCTCAACGCCTTTAAAATTGCGACGCAGCCGTTTG
>JBPEXS010000196.1:0-3949 GCA_052031325.1 Thalassolituus sp.
GCCGGGCCTTCACCGACCATGATATCCAGCTGGTAATCTTCCATTGCCGGATACAGGACTTCTTCTACCGCTGGATTCAGACGGTGGATTTCGTCGATGAAAAGCACATCGCCTTCTTCAAGATTGGTCAGCATGGCAGCCAGATCACCGGCCTTTTCCAGCACTGGGCCGGAGGTCGATTTAATCTGCGAGCCCATTTCTTCGGCAATGATATTGGCCAGCGTGGTTTTACCCAGCCCCGGCGGACCGAATACCAGCGTATGATCCAGCGCTTCTTTACGGGCACGGGCGGCGCCGATGAAGATTTCCATCTGCTCACGCACGTGCGGCTGACCAACGTAATCCGCCAGCAGCTTCGGACGGATGGCTCTGTCCTGCCGGTCTTCACCGGGTTTGGCGGTCTGAGTGAGAAAGCGGTCGGTTTCAATCATGCTCTGTCAGCCTCAGCGGGACATGCTGCTGCGCAGCGCTTCACGGATGAGCTCTTCAGCCGTGGTAAACGTATCCGGCACTTTCATCAGCATTTTTCCGGCTTCCTGTGGTTTATAACCCAGGGCTACCAGCGCCGACTCGGCTTCGGCCAGCATCTGATCACGGCTTGGCGCCAGAGGCTGAGATTCGGACAATAAAGATGGCGCAGGTGACTGCCACTCTTTCAGGCGATCACGCATTTCGACAATCAGGCGCTCTGCGGTTTTCTTACCGACTCCCGGCAGGCGCGTGAGTGCGGTGACATTTTCTTCATGCACACAGGCTGCAAATGATGCTGCATCCATGCCTGAGAGAATGGCCAGCGCCAACTTGGGCCCGACACCACTGACTTTGATCAGGGTACGAAACAGCGTGCGCTCAGCTTTATCGGCAAAGCCATAGAGCTGATGTGCATCTTCACGTATGGCGAGGTGAGTATGCAGAACAACAGGCTCGCCCAGACCGCCGAGCACGGCAAAGGTCGACAGCGGTGCCTGGACTTCATAGCCCACGCCCTGAACATCAATAAGTAACTGGGGAGCCTGTTTTTCGAGGATGAGGCCTTGAAGACGACCGATCATGAGGGAGAGAAAACCACTAACACATTACCCCGCTAGCGTATCAGGTCACCTTGGGGGACTCAATGAGGCCAAAGCGGCCTTTCAACAAGAAATGTCAGTGCCGTAAGCTCAGGAGGCACGGCCGCTGCGGAATGTTTTCAGGCCGGCACGGCTGATCAGACTGGCCGAGGTATGGGCATGGCACAGAGCAATGGCCAATGCATCAGCGGCATCCGCCTGGGGCAGACCAGGCAGTTTCAACAGACGTTGAACCATGTACTGAACCGATTCTTTACTGGCACCACCACTGCCTGCCACGGCCTGTTTAATGGCTCGCGGCGCATATTCCGAGACATCGAGCCCCTGCTGAGCAGCTGCAACAATGGCTACACCCCGGGCCTGACCGAGTTTCAGGGCAGAATCTGCATTGCGGCCCATGAATACCTGCTCGATGGCAAACTGCTGCGGACAATGCTCCTCGATAAGCTGAGTGACGCCGGAATAGATAATATTCAGACGCTCAGACAAGGCGCCCTCACCCGTGCGGATGCAGCCACTGCTGATGTATTCCATCTTCTGCCCCACCGCGTTGATCAGGCCGAAACCTGTGATGCGTGAACCGGGGTCAATACCAAGAATGATGGCCATTGGTCGTCGGCTTATGGATGCTCGAAATCAAAGATTTCGCCACTCTGCTGATTCACAACACGCAGGCTTTCCCAGTCAGAGGGTAACGCGATATGAGTACAGGGGCTGGTGATCATCTGCGCCAGCATGCGACCCGGCGGTGGCTCAGCAATCTGATAGGTGATCTGCAGATGTCCGGATCGGCGGGTCTGAGACAGAAGTTCGACAGCGTAACCCGGAGTCGGTCGACTACCAGCACGTATGGTCAGGACATCACCATCCAGGCCGGCTCCGGTTTCATTTCCGCAATGCTGCTTATTTTCTGCCACAAGAGTCATTGGCTCTGGCGTCAGAGTGCAGGCGGATAACGACATAACTGAAAGGCCAGAAACCGACAGCAGCAGAAGTGCTGATCGCCATTGACGTGTCAGTGAAATTTGAATTCGGGGCATAATCTATCCATAAAAAAAGCCAGCCTCCCGATGTGCGGAGGACTGGCCAAGTATACAGACTATGGGGGGCGTCTGTCAGAAAGTGGGTTCCGGACCCCGGACTGATGCTGCTTACTTAGCATGGAAGGTGAAATGATCACCTTCGATTTCAGCCACAATGGTGGTTCCGGGTAAGAACCTGCCGGACAGAATGTCCTGGGCCAGCGGGTTCTCAATCCAGCGTTGCACCGCACGCTTCAGTGGGCGTGCTCCGAACACTGGGTCGTAACCAACGTCCACCAGTCTGGCAATCGCTTCGCTGCTAAGTTCCAGCGACAGATCTCTTTCTTTCAGACGATCCCGCAGCAACTGCAGCTGGATATCGGCAATGCCACGGATCTGCTCTTTCTCGAGGGGATGGAAGACCACGGTTTCGTCGATCCGGTTGATGAATTCCGGACGGAAGTGCGTACCCACAATATCCATCACCGCATCGCGCATAACTTCGTATTCACTGTCACCGGCCATGGTCTGAATCACATCAGAACCCAGGTTCGACGTCATCACCAGTACGGTATTTTTAAAATCCACCCGGCGACCCTGCCCATCGGTCAGCTGACCGTCATCGAGCACCTGCAGCAGAATGTTGAACACATCCGGATGCGCCTTTTCGACCTCATCCATCAGGATTACTGAATACGGCTTGCGACGTACTGCTTCGGTCAGATAACCGCCCTCTTCGTAGCCGACATAGCCTGGAGGGGCACCGATTAAGCGGGCCACGGAGTGCTTCTCCATGTATTCCGACATATCAATGCGGATCATGGCGTCGCGGCTGTCGAACAGGAACTCCGCCAGCGCCTTACACAGCTCAGTCTTACCTACGCCGGTAGGACCAAGGAACAGGAAGGAGCCATTCGGGCGGTTCGGATCCGACAGACCGGCACGGGAGCGGCGTACGGCGTTGGATACCGCCGAAATCGCCTGATCCTGCCCGATGACAGAGTCGTGCAGTACCTCCTCCATGCGCAGCAATTTCTCACGCTCGCCTTCCAGCATGCGGGTCACGGGCACACCGGTCCAACGCGAGACGACCTCAGCGATCTCGTCTTCGGTCACCTTGTTACGCAGCAGGGTAAATTCCTGCTTGCCGGTGGTTTCTGCCTCGGATGCAGACGCGACCTGCTTCTCCAGTTCGGGAATGCGGCCATACTGCAGCTCAGACATTTTCTGCAGATCACCACTGCGGCGCGCGGCTTCCATTTCCAGACGGGCCTGTTCCAGCAGTTCTTTCGATTTGCTGGCGCCTTCCAGCAGCGCTTTTTCTTTCTTCCAGACTTCTTCGAGCTCAACGTACGCGGCACCGGCCTTGTTGATCTCTTCATTCAGATCACTCAGGCGCTTACGGGCTGCGTCGTCTTTCTCTTTGCGCAGGGCTTCGCGCTCGATTTTGAGCTGAATCAAACGGCGCTCAAGACGATCCATCTCCTGCGGCTTGGAGTCGATCTCCATGCGGATCACCGACGCGGCTTCGTCCACCAGGTCGATGGCCTTGTCCGGCAGACGACGGTCGGTGATGTAGCGCTGCGACAGTTTGGCGGCGGCAATGATGGCGCTGTCAGTAATCTGTACACCATGATGCACTTCATAACGCTCTTTCAGGCCACGCAGAATGGCGATGGAGTCTTCCACGCTCGGCTCGTCCACGGTCACTTTCTGGAAACGACGTTCCAGGGCCGCGTCTTTCTCAATGAATTCGCGGTACTCGTCCAATGTGGTCGCGCCGACACAGTGCAGTTCGCCACGGGCCAGAGCGGGCTTGAGCATGTTGCCAGCGTCCATCGCACCGTCACTTTTACC
>JBPEXS010000197.1:0-5140 GCA_052031325.1 Thalassolituus sp.
GTACCAGGCGCACAGCAATCAGTGCCAGCAGCGCGTATCCGGCCCATTCGTGAGGGTCTTCACCGTCTTCCAGCCAGAAGTAATTGGCCAGAAACAGGCCCGCCAGCAGCCAGTGCCCCAGTCGGGTCAGCCAGTCCCAGCGGGTAGAGGGCGTCATCAGTCGACTTTCTTCTTCACGATCTCGCCGGTTTTCATGTCGAAGTAGACTTCAACGCGGACGAATTCGGTTTTCTCATCGTTCAGCCCCCAGCCATAAATCTCATAGCAGTTATCCGACTGCAGAAACTTCTTAATGGCAAAGCCGTGCTCATTGACGATCTTTTTCTGCATAGCCAGTACATGAAGGTGCTCAGATTCAGGGTATTTGGTGCAGTCGGCACCGGCCAGTGTCATGGAGGTCGCGAAGGTTAATACGAATGTGAGAAGTGTGCGGAACAACATACCAGTAGCCTCGGTGATAAATTCAGATCACATGGTAATGATAATATTAATCGTTATCAATTGTATCTTTGCCTCTGGATTTTTACTTTTCGCAGACGGGCCTGCTTCTCTCGTCACCCACGAACAGACACCTCTTTAATAAAGTTAAATAAATCGGTGCGTGCCATTTGAGGGAGTTCGGGGATGAAAAGAGTAGATCTGGTTGGGCGCTCCGGTAACGGAGAGGTTCCGACTGTCTTTCACCGACATTTTTGCCTAAAGTGATGAATAATACTTTCCTGAGTGTATGTAATGGTGCGACATAATGACTGTGTCGCGTCCGTATTTTTCGAACGCATGTCCGATAAGCCTGAAGTGATACTTATCGGATTTATCTAAGGCAATGCGGTGTGGTACTGTTCGGGCCGTTGACCGAACGTTCATCGCTGGCTTGCCAGTGTTTAAGGAGAATTATGAAAACGGGTCGAGGGTTCAGCTTACTGGAGCTTATGGTTGCCGTGGCAATTGCGGGTATTCTGGCATCTGTCGCGATTCCCAGTTACACCAGTTATGTTATCCGGTCACATCTGGTGGATATGACCGATGGTATTGCTGCCATGTCGGCCAATATGGAAATCTACTTTCAGGATAACCGTACTTACGAAGACAGCGGTAATTTCACCTCTCCCTGTCGGGCGCTTGCGACGACCAATTACTCCATTGCCTGTACTTCAAATGCGACAACATACACTCTGACCGCTACCGGGCTTGAGTCGATTTCAGATTTTACCTTTACGCTGGATCAGTCCGGTAACCGGGGAACGACCAGTGTGAAAACCGGCTGGGGCACAGTACCTGCCACCTGCTGGCATGTTGAGCCTGGGGGCTCCTGCTGATATGCGCCGCGCTGCTTTGCAGGGTTTCACACTGATTGAGCTGCTGATTGTACTGGCTATTTTCGCCTTTACGGTTTCACTGGCGATGCCGTCTTTTTCTTAGTGGATTGCCAATGCCAGAGTAAAGTCCTCGGCATCTGCCATGCAGACGTATCTGGATTTTGCCCGACTGGAAGCAGGGCGCCGGGGACGTGTCATTGAAGTGATTATTACGGATGACGCGCCAACCACTCTGTCTCCCACCGCCTCTGACACGGGCCGCAATGTGGTGTTAAGAATGATGACCCGGGCGGACAGCAGCGTACCTGAAGAAGTACTCAAGGGTGGTTCACTTTATTCCGACTCCAGTGTTGCAACTCTGTTGGGTGTGTCGGCCAATACACTGGCATTTAACCCCTTTGGTCGTCTGACTGGGGGAGCGGCAGAGGAATTTATTTTCGCCACTGAAGCCGCATCCCGCGCGGTAAGACTTTCCCTGGGTGTATCCGGCTCGACGGGCCAGGGTGAATTTTCGACCAGCTTTATTGCCGCTGACGGGTCGGTAGGGTCGGGGTCAGGATGTTGAACAGGATGACGCAGAGAGCGGTTCATACTGGGCAACGGGGTATACCTGCTCGAAGCCCTGGTGGCGGTTGCGGTGTTTTCGGTAGCTCTGGTTGGACTGATTGCTTTGCAGTCTTTATCCGTCAGGTACTCGTTAGAAGCAGAAGATCGTCTCATCGCTTCCAATCTGGCGAATGATATCGTTGCCGTTATCTGGGTTCAGGGGACGGCAGACTCTCCGGCTGAAATAACCGCCTGGGAAAATACCGTTGCGGCGGAACTGCCTTCCGGTGAAGGTGAAGTCACCATTACCGGTGATACGGTTCAGGTAGACATTACCTGGGTGCCGGTCTGGTCGGAGTCGGGCGATCAGGCGCGCCAGTACTCAACCAGAGCAGCGGTGTTTTAGGTGGCTATGGTGATGCATCAACGCTCAGTCAAAGGTGTCTGCATTATTGAGTTTATGATCGCCGTAGTCATCGGGTCGGTCATTTCTCTTGCGGCGTTTGATATGGTCGTTCAGTTTGAAGACCGCAAGCGCGCGATTACTATGAGCAGTGAATCAGACCTCACGGCGATGTACGTTCTGAGTCTGATGGATACAGATATCCGCAGTGCGGGATCGGCCTATACCGGCGGCGCGCGGGTGGTGTCCGGTGACCTTGCCAGTTCTTATCAGTACTTTTATGGCTGTAATCTCAACGTCTCTTCGGGGGGTACTCAGGTGCTGCCCAGACAGTCAGCCTTTCCTGCTCCTTTTGCGAATGTTCCCCAGAGTATCCGCCTCGCGCCGGTCATTATTGTTGATGGCGGTGTCAATGCCGAAGGCGAAAGTGCCAGCGATGTACTCATGCTCGCGGGTGGTGGTGGCAGTCGCATTGAATCGGTGCAGACCTTACCTCAGGCGCCCGAAGCTGATGCACTGGTCGTGGATTCCGGAATCGGTGTGCTGGCTGATGACCTGTTACTGCTGACGCCAGCCGATGTGACCGGCGATGAACTGAGCGGCTCTGACTGTGTGGTCACCCAGGTCGCTGATGACCATGTCGCACAGCCCGTTAAAAATCTGAATGTTGATCTTGCCCAGGGAGTTGGTCAGTACCATAACCCTGAAGATTTCGGCATCAATGCATTATCTGTCTGGACCAACCTTGGTGCTTCCATGCGTCATTATCTTTACAGCGTGGATGCCAGTGGTGCACTTGAAGCCTATAACCTGCAGAGTATTGAGCAGGTGGGCAGCAATCCGGAAATCGTGGCTGAAAATATATTGTCACTGCAGGCAGTGTACGGCGTTGATAGCGGCGCGGGCGTCGTCTGGACACCACCGACGGGCGATTATTCGACGGCCAGTCTGCTGGATGGCACTCAGGCCGCGACTGAGCGTCTGATTTCCATTAAAGCCATTGGCCTGGCTGTGGTGGTGCAGGCGACCGAGAACAGCCGCGAAAGCGTCAGCGGAGACGATGTGACCGTGTTCAGCACCTTGGGTGCCGATGTGTTGATTAATCTGCCTGAACAGAATAAACGCTATACCGTGATGGAAAGCATTATTCCTATCCGTAACGTAATCAGTCTGGGAGCTGGCTGATGAACGGCTTAACGCTCAAACGGATCAGAATGAACCGGCAGGCCATTCGTGGTGCGATCCTGCCAATCGTACTGATTGTTCTGGTGATCATGAGTATCTCTGGCGCAGCGCTGATCCGTTCAACCGATTCGGTGCTGTTTATTGCCGGTAACTACGCGTTTCAGAAAGACCTGCTGAATCAGGCAGAGCGGGTCATTCCCGATATTGCTGATGTGTTTCAGAACGGTGCTCTGAAGTTCGAAGCGGACCGGGAAGACGATGACGCAGACCTGAATTATTTTTCGTCAATTCAGAATGCCAGTGAACGCGGTATACCAGATGCTTTGCTGCTGATTCCGGAAAATGACCCTCAGAATATCACTGAGAATGGTGTTGTCATCCGCTACGTGATTGAACGTATGTGTTCGCAGACTGGCCCTGCCACAAACGATGGCTGCATTTGCATCGACTCGCTGATGGACCGCTCTGGTGGCAATGCCTTGAATAATGTCAACGTCGGTACCCAGCAGTATCCGGCTTATCGTATTTCTATCTGGGCCTCGGGTGTCAGGTCCGGTGAAACGTTCGTCCAGTCAGTGATCGTCATCTGACGAGGAGTTTGGTTTTGAACAGATCAATAACAACTATTCTGATGGCCGCATGGCTGCCTTCTCAACTGATGGCTGCCGATGCCATACCTCTGGCAGATCAGCCGATTTTCACCACCTCAGGTGTGCCTGCTAACGTCGCTCTGGCACTGTCCGTGGAGTTTCCGACGGCGGAAGTCCTGGCTTATTACAATGACACCTATTCACCCGCAAATGAGTATGTGGGTAACTGGGACCCGGATAAGTGTTATCAGTATGTCGATGGCTCGGCCAATGACTTCAGTGGCAATAATAAGCTGTTTAATACCGCGGTCGATGACAATGGTCAGAAACTGTCGCCCAGTGATAATGATCCACACTGGTCAATTACCGATGCCCCGTCAGGCGCCAGCCGGGGGGGCAATGCAAAAGGTCTCGACGAACACCGCCTATGGTGATGACGACTCTGAGTATCTTGGCTTTGGAACAGCCGGCAACGTACCGCCGGGTAAGTACACCTATACCAGTGATGCTTTCACATTTGCAGCCGGTGTTGATCCGGAAGATGTGTCGGTTGCCTTTGAGCTGTTTACGGATGATGCTCTGGTGTCATTAAGTATTAATGGTGTCGTTACCGGTATTTCATCATCATCCCGCTGGAATGACAGTAAATGGGTAAAAATTCCTGCAGGCTCATTTACTCAGCAGACCAATACGATCTCTCTCGAAATTGAGAACTGGGGGCAGAGTAATAACTATTCGGACCTTCTGATTGATGAAATGACAGCCTACACATCGGGCTATTTCCAACCGGTTGCTACTGCCACAAACCGCACCTGTTCTTTACAAGCTACGGCTCGCTGGAGTGGAAACTTTCTCAATCATATCCTGACGCATACCATTGATTCGCTGAAAATCGCTCTTGCCGGTGGGTATCGCTAAGTCGATACCGCAAGCCAGACGATTCTGGATAAAGGCTGGTCTACCATGCAGTACTATCCGGACTGGGGCGCCAAAATTATTTCAGGTGCCCAGGTGACTGCCGGTGCGACGCCTTTCTCCAGCGACAAACTCTCAGTTGCTGCCAATAATTACGGCAACCGTTTTCACATTTACACCGGTGA
>JBPEXS010000198.1:0-2557 GCA_052031325.1 Thalassolituus sp.
ACATAGGCAGGTCATTGGCACCGTCACCCACGGCAATGGTCTGCTCCAGCCGGATACCCTGTTCCGCCGCCAGCTCGCGCAGCAGTTCTGCTTTGCGCTGGCCATCCACGATACGTCCGGATACTTCACCGGTCACCACGTTGTCGACCATATCCAGCTCGTTGGCGAACACGTAATCAATGCCCAGTTTTTCCTGCAGATAGCGACCAAAATAAGTAAAGCCACCCGACAGAATCGCCGTGGTGTAGCCCAGCGCGCGCAGATTACTGATCAACCGCTCGGCCCCTTCTGTCACTGGCAGACGCTCGGCAATACCCTGCAGTACGCCACCACTGAGACCTTTCAGTAACGCCACTCGCTGGCGGAAGCTTTCGGAGAAATCCAGTTCGCCCTGCATGGCGCGCTCGGTGATTTCAGCCACCTGTTCGCCCACGCCTGCTGCTGCAGCCAGTTCGTCGATCACTTCCGCCTCAATCAGGGTCGAGTCCATATCGAAGGCCACTAAACGACGGGTACGACGGTAGACATCGTCTTCCTGTACGGCAATATCAACGCCGAGCTCATTAGCCACCTGCAGAAACTGCGAGCGCATGATCGCCTGATCGGCGACGCCACGAACGGAGAATTCGACACACGCACGTGTCGCCGCATTGGCTTCATCGAGGGGCACACGACCGGACAGACGGTGAATCTGATCGATATTCAGATCATGGCCAGCGGCAATGGCGGTAATACGCGCAATTGCTTCGGATTCGATGGTGCGACCCAACAGAGTAATGATGTGACGAGGCTTGCCCTGCTGGGCAACCCAGTGCCCGTAACTCTCAGGGGTCACAGGTGTGAAGGTCACCGACAACCCCATTTCATGCACCCGGAACAGAATGTCCTTCAGCACAGGAGCAGACGATGCCTGATCCGGTATGGCCGCCAGAATACCCAGTGACAGGGTGTCATGGATTTCAGCCTGGCCAATATCCAGGATGGTGACTTTGTACTGAGCCAGAATACCGCTCAGCGAGGCGGTGACCCCGGGCTTATCCGCCCCGGTCACCCGGATTAACACCAGTTCGGTCACAGTGTGATCCTGAAGTCAGGGTGAAGGTCAGGGATGATCAGAGCTTACCGGCGTCGGCCTTGGCAGCAGTCAGAACTGAGCGCAGTTCTTCAATCAGATCCTTGGCTTCGTGAGTCGACAGAGCACGGACCCGGTCCTTACTCATCAGAAACAGACCTTTTTCCAGCTTTTCCAGTTTTTCCTGCAGAGACTGCTTCACATCACTCATCACGATTCCTCTCATAAATACAGAATTTCCCGCCACGGAACCTGGCCGGTCAAACCGTTTCACATTGGTGTTCCGTCGGGCGGCGCATATAATAAACCATTATCCGGGAAAATTCCGACCTTGAGCATGAATACCAGCCGTCTTTCATTTCTTGAACAGCTCAGCACCAGTCAACGCGCCGGACTGCTGATTGCGTTCGTCGTCCTTCTGGCCGGAGCCCTGATCAGTGGCATCACTTACCTGCAACTGCACAGTCAGTTAACCCAGCGTATTGAAGATGAGCAGCAGCGACAGTTGCAGCATCTTGGTCACCTGCTGACCCCTAACCTGATCCGCATGGATCGCATCAGCCTGAATCTGGCCGTGTCTGACTGGGAGGCTGGCCCGTCGCTGAATGGACTGCGCCTGCTCGATATTCACGACACAGCACTGACCGTGCGCGGTGACACAGAGGGCAAGCTTCTGACCTCTGAAATACGCCAGGACGGCACACTATATGGCCACCTCGAAGGCTATATCAATTTTGCCGAAGCCGATCGTGTCAGCGGTCGTTTTGCGGCATTGGTGATCATGCTGACTGCCGCACTGTCGTTATTGAGCGGTGTCATTGTCTGGCTTCTGGCAGAACGCTACAGTCGCTATCTGACCCAGGTAGAAGAGCAGTTAATGGAATGGCACAAAGGCTCACCACTGTCGCTTCCGGATGAGCCTGACAGCCCGGGGCTGCAGTCACTGCACAATACCCTTACCCGTATCGAACACAGTGAAAACCAGAAGCGTGCGGTCCATGAAGCACTGAGCCAGTTTATGGGCAGCAGCAACCCGGCCCTGCCCGACCCGATGAAATACTATGACTGTGCCCTGCTGTTCATTGAGATTCAGGACCTTGAGGTCCTGCAGAGCCGCCTCAGTGCGGAAGAGCTCACTCACACCCTGAACCAGTACCACCAGCTTCTGACCCGTTCGGCCAAGCTGTATAACGGCACCGTCGACCGCTTTCTGGGTGATGGCATTGTTATCCTGTTCGGCGTTCCGCAGAGCGATCAGAATGCCGCGACGCATTGCCTCTACGCTGCACGTCTGTTTACCGGGCTGGTAAACCACCTGCGGGATAATAATGCCGGAGTGCTGCCACTGGAGTTTAATATCGCGGCCCATTGGGGGCCGGTACTGATGGCGCCCCTGCAGGATAATGTTTCAACGCAATACAGCCTGATCGGCGACACCATTCACTGGGCCTATCATCTGGCCAATCACAGTGAAGAACGCCGCGT
>JBPEXS010000199.1:0-1968 GCA_052031325.1 Thalassolituus sp.
CAGCAGCAGGATTTTGTGAAGTCCCGCGTCGACAGCGCCACCCTGACGGCAAAATATGAGATCTCGGATAATGTCCGCGTTGAAAACTCCCTGCGTTACGGCACCACCAACAACGGCTATGTTGTCACCGGTGCCCGTGGTACCACTACAGACGCAACCGACCCGAACGGTGAATACAGCACCATTTCTCTGAGCACCCACCAGGGCTGGCAGGAAGTGTCGTACACCGTTGATCAGCTGAACCTGTTTGTAGATTCAGAACTCGCCGGCATGAAGCACCAGTTCGTGATTGGTGGCGAATGGTCGTCTCACAGCGTCCTGAATGGTGCGTATACCGTTGAAAATCTGGGCACCAGCAACTGTCTGACGGCAGGTCGTGGCGGTGTGTCTGAGAGCTACTGTATCGTCGATGAAAACGGCAGCGTTGTTGGCGACATCCACAACCTGATGCAGCGTGACATCAGCAAAGGCGACTCTGATTCCGACTACCAGATCGATACCGTCTCTCTGTACCTGATGGACACGGTCGATGTGACCGACGCGTTCAGTGTCTTTGCCGGTATCCGTGCCGACATGTTTGATTACTCCAACAAAGTCACCGACCGCGACGGCATCACAACGGACTATTCCTACGACGATATTCTGTGGAACGGTCATCTGGGCCTGGTCTACGACCTTACTGACAACGGCAATGTTTACGCCACTTACTCTACTTCTGCCAACATCAATGGTGGTGAGTCTGACGTCGGCGGCAACTGCGGTTACGGCGGTCTGTGCTCCAGTGCGGAAAACGTTGATAAAGCCAAACCAGAAGACGTGCAGAACATCGAAGTCGGTACCAAATGGAACCTGATGAATGAGAAACTGCTGGCCACTGCTAGTATCTTCCAGATCACCAAAGACAATGTGATGGAAGGTACCGACTACGACACCGAAGGTACTTACAACACAGGTAAAAATCGCGTGCGTGGTATCGAACTGTCGGCGACGGGTAATCTGACCGAGAAACTGAGCACTCAGGCCGGTCTGTCACTGATGGAATCAGAAATTCTCGAGACTGCTGCGACTGAGCGTGATGGTACTCCGGTTGAACCGGGTGGTCGTCTGGCCAACTTTGCCGATGAATCGGCCTTCCTGCAGCTGCGCTATCAGTTGAGCGACAAGTTCACTCTGGGTGGTGTGGCTCAGTACTCCAGCGAAGTACACGTGGGTCAACCAGACAGCCCAGCCAGCGAAGACACTTATGTTCCTTCCTACACTGTGTTTGATGCCTTTGCGACTTATGCCTTCAGTAAGCAGCTGAATGCACGCCTGAACATCAGCAATGTCACGGATGAAAACTATTACCTCACCGCTTACCGCAGTGGCTCCTTCGCCTACATCGGCGATGCCCGCAGCGCGCAGCTGACGGTTGCTTACGAGTTCTGATCCGGAGGGCCGGGCAATGCCCGGCCTTAATCACTGTTATGAACACACCTCTGTTTTCGACCGAACTGCCCCACGACCTGGTCAGCCTGTCTGACTACGAGCGCTACGCGCACAGTCACCTGCCAGCCAGTACCCTGGAATACATCAGCAGTGGTGTCGCAGACGACATTACCCTCAGGCGTAACCGACACGCCTTTGATCAACTCGCCCTTTTTAACCGTCTGTTCGGTGATTTCAGCCAGGCGAGTACCCGAATTCAGTTGGGTGACCTGACCCTGCCCAGCCCGATACTGCTGGCGCCGGTCGCCCACCAACAACTTGTACACCCGGACGGTGAGTGCGCTACCGCACAGGGCGCCGCCGCCGCTGGTGTCCCTATGATCTGCAGCACCTTGAGTAACCGTGCATTTGCGGAGATCAGCGCACAGCATCCGCACTGCTGGTTTCAGCTTTACTGGCAACCGCGACGTAACGCTAACGAAGCGCTGATCCAACGGGCTGAAGCCTCTGCGGCCAAAGCCATTGTGATTACCCTGGATG
>JBPEXS010000002.1:0-1315 GCA_052031325.1 Thalassolituus sp.
AAGGAGATCGTGATCTGTAAGCAAGGTCTGATCACGAAGACAGAAGCTGGGAGTCATAGGCCTGATTAATTGAGAGTGTAATCAGACCCTAACAGATGTCAGCGGCAGCACTCAAATTTCCGGCTGCATGAGGATGTCAGTCTTTACCACTGATGGTAGTTGATGCATTCGTTACTGTTACATCATCGAACAGAAATTGCCCAAGATTGCCACCGCCCACCTCAAGACTGCCGACCCCGGCATCAAAGGTGAAGGGTTCCAGATCAACGGTCGCCTTGTTGGTATCTGTCTTGATAACACCAGCGATGGTCAGCATGGCAGATCCAAGATCTACAACGCCGCCATTATTCTGCATACTCTCAATGCACTCAGCCCCACAGACAAAGGCATTATTGATTTTGATACCCATAGGCGAAGCATCAACATCAAGATCATCAATGGCGAGCTCGACTTCAAAATCAATCTGCGCAAAACGACGACCAGAATCATCGTCACGCTCAAGAATCTCGGCATACATACTGCCAAGCAGACCCGACAGATTGATTGAATCAATAAGACTGACCGCCGTATTGCCATTAATATCGACAATATTGACAGCGCCCGTGTTTACCTGAAAGTCCACATACTCATCGACGAGCGGAGTCACATAGATGGTCACCAGGTCATTGGCGTAGGTATCAACCTGAATACTGATATTGTCGAGATTTTCGCTGGGGTCTGAAATAACAGCAGTATTACCAAAGAAGTCGGTTTTTCCTGCACCGGTCAGGGTGATGTTATTGATGCTGAGTCCACCACCGTGGCCATCATCGTTCTCAGCTGTATCGATATAGCGGATTTCCCCGACGGAGACATTTACGTCCAGGTTGATGTTAACGCCATCCTGCGCGGTAACTTCATTCAGACTACTTTCGGAGAGAGAAACCATATCGGCAGAAGCTGCAAGTGCACCAGCAACGCCACAGGAGACCAGAATCAGTCGCTTCATAGGTTATCCAGGGTCTGTTATTTGTTGTTATTATCTGCAGATACACAGCAAATCTGTGTAACCAGTGATGAAGATCTCAAAATTCAGGTACAGGGTCAAGGAGGTTTGCATAAATTGAACAAACAGACAGGAAACGTTCTCCCTTATCCTATTCCTCTACAGGATAACACCGACCAGCCAGACAAAGATTCAGCTGCCCATCATCACCCTCCTCAATAAACCGGGACAGCTCATAAAACGCATTGCGATTGAAGCGCGCCCACAAGCCATGACCTGCATAAACCTCTGGTACTGACACCCCATCCAGATCACTGAAACGCAGAGGAT
>JBPEXS010000020.1:0-4579 GCA_052031325.1 Thalassolituus sp.
CCAGCTCGCAACCGGCATCGATCAATACCAGTTCGCCATCGTTGATGACGTCGTTGTTGCTGGTGTAATGCAGAATGCAGGCATTATCGCCGGAGCCAACAATCGAGCTGTACGCTGGCCAGCGCGAACCGGCCGCCATAAAGACATTCAGCAGTTCGGCTTCCAGCTGGTATTCCATCATGCCCGGTTTGACCACCTGCATGGCACGGGTGTGGGCTTCGGCGCTGATGTTGGCCGCAGCCTGCATGACTTTGATTTCTTCGTCGGATTTGATTAGTCGCTGCTCGTGCAGCAGGTGTTCAAGTGCGCTGAATTCGTGCGGGGCGCTGGCGCCATTACGCACCTGGCCTTTGATGTGGTTAACCCATTGCATCAGCTGGCGGTCGAAGTCCGGGCTGACCCCCAGGCTGGCGTAGATCTTGTCTTTGCCTTCAATCAGGCCCGGTAGGATTTCATCAATGTCAGTGATCGGGAAAGCGTCATCACAGCCGAGTTTTTCCACGGCGGCTTCGGGGCCAACGCGGATACCGGTCCAGATTTCCTGTTCCTTAATCTTTTCCTGACAGAAAAGAACGTATTCAGCCTGTTCTCGGCCGGGAATCAGCACCAGTACGGAGTGCTCTTCATGAAAACCACTGAGGTAGTAGAAGTCGCTGTCCTGACGGAAGGCGTGCTCGACGTCGCGGTTACGGATCGTCACCGGTGCTGAAGGCACAATCGCAATGCTGTTGGGCGACATGCTGGCCATCAGGGCCTGGCGGCGGCGAGCGTATTCGCTGGTATTAAGCTTGATCATAAAACACCTCAGTGCAGGACTTCCGGCGCCTGAGCACCGGGCGTGGATGTATTAAAGGCATAAAACACGGTCAGGGCAGCCACACGGGCATGCTCGGCCAGTTCCAGATAGAGTTGGGCGGTCTCGGCATCAGCGCTGTCACCGGCTTCGGCCTGGGAGAAGGCATCGAGGTCTCGCAGCACTTCCATCACGTCTTTGTCGATGGTGCCGGTGAGTTTGCCGGAGGCGCCAATGCCATCAAGGAAGCCTTTACTCCACTGCGCCAGACAGTCGATCTGTTCGTCGAGATCGGCTTCTTCTTCATCGGGCAGCAGCAGTTGGTAGGTCATGTCTTCCGCTTTTAGGGTCGCCAGCACCGTGTCGTAAAGGCCGGTCAGCGAGGTTTGCAGCGCTGCAGGCAGCTCATCCAGTTCCAGATACTCCATGGCTTCATTCAGCCAGGCATCGTTTTTCAACCGTGCTCCGCTGGCAAGATAACCGGTCAGCCAGCCCTGCAGTGCAGACGGTGACTGATAGCAGCCGAATTCATCCCATTGATCAGCCAGTTCTGGATACTCTGAAACCATAGATACCTCATTCATTCAGTAACCCCTGATTCTATCACCGCAGTCGGGAAAATTCGGTCAGTTTTGGCGGATACTGTCCAAATGGCTGAACCACTGTGTTCCGGTAGCCATCACACCGGTGGCCGGTCATATCGCTTTCCTTTGCATGCTGCGGCTCTGCGGATAGATTGACCCTGTGGGCAGGTCCCTCTTATAGTAGTCACGAGAACAGATAAGGTGACCACCGCATGCCTGACAGAGACATGACCGCGCTGCTGGAGAAAGTTGAAAAACTCCTCAGCGTGCATGAAGAACTGCGTGAACAGAATAAGAAAATGCGGGCCGCTGAGGCTTCGTGGCAGGCGGAGAAAGCCCGTCTGGTTCAGCAGAATGAGATTGCCCGCCGCCGGGTCAATGAAATGATTACCCGCCTGCAGACTCTGGAGCGTAACAGTGGCTGAATCGTCGAAAACCATTGGTCTGAACATTCTCGAGCGCGAATACCGCGTGAACTGTCCGGCCGGTGCAGAAGCAGAACTGCGCGAAGCCGGGCGTTACCTGCATGAAAAAATGGCCGAAATTAAACAGGCCAGCTCCAAGGCGGGCAAAGTGCTGGGTACCGACCGCATTGCCGTCATCGCCGCTCTGAATATTGCACACCAGCTGCTCTCGGCAGAAGGTGAATACACGGGTGCTGAAAAAGACATCAGCCGTTTGTGTGATCGCATTGATCAGGTACTGGATCAGGAATCGCAACTCGAACTCTGAAGCCTCTACGAGGCCAGGCACCATGCCGGTTCGTGCATAATCCGGCACGGTTTTTCCATCCCGGCGGTAAAATAAGATTACAAATAATTAACGGATTTAACATGACAGGAGCCCTGTCAGTGTTGTTATACTGATCTTGCTCCCTGGAGTGCCGGTCGGCAAAGACCTCGAGCCGATGCGTATTACCCAGGCAGGTTTCACTCGCTGTTGTGTGCATGTCCGCACGTACGGAAAGCCTTATTCAGTGATCAGACCCGCCACCTTGAACCATAGGGTTCAAGGGCTTTGACCGACACCTGGCACTGCAGTGGGCCTTATCTCTTCTTATGACAGATTCCCTGTTAACCACTCCCGATCTGACAAACGCCCGCAAAACCCTGCGACGTGATATGCGCCGTCGGCGCCGTGCGGTTACCCGAGCCGATTCATCAAAGGCTGGCCGCAGGCTGTTGCATCGCTTCCGTCATGCTCCTGGCTTTCTCAGTGCCCGCCGTGTTGCAGTCTACCTGCCCAATGACGGTGAAATACCCACTCAGTGGCTGATCCGGGATCTGCAGAGCCGGGGGCGTGAGGTGTACCTGCCGGTATTGCACCCGCTGCGTCGTGGCTATCTGAGCTTTATCCGCTACACAGATACCACCCCGATGACATGCAACCGCTTTGGGATATCCGAGCCGGACTTCCGCTATGGTCAGCGTGTATCCGCACGCTTTCTCAGTCTGATCTGTCTGCCGTTAGTGGCGTTTGACGGGGAGGGCAATCGCCTCGGCATGGGCGGTGGATTTTATGACCGCACACTGGCGTTTATGCGGGGCACAAGCCTGAGCACACCACGACTTGCTGGGGTGGCGTACGCATTTCAGAGGGTAGGGAGCCTGCCAGTGGAATCCTGGGATATTCCACTGCAGATGATCGTGACGGATTCTGAAGTCATCGGCTGATCAGAAGATCAGCGGATACTCGCCTCAGTAATCGCGTAGCGGGGTTCGGCGTTCTCGCTGTAGGCAATTCCGGTAACCATGGAACCCACTGCCACCAGGGCAGCGATAAACAGCAAAACATCAAACTGCTTCATTTTCTGTCTCAAAATACTTGTTCACTGACGGCTTCAACGTCAGACTCCGAAATAACACTGATTGTTGCCAAGCAAGCAACAGGCCATTCCGGAGATCAGCAAATGAATTACTGGTTACTGAAATCAGAGCCGGACACATTCTCTTACAACGATTTAGAGAATGCACCAGAAGATAGCACTATTTGGGATGGTGTGCGTAATTATCAGGCCCGTAATATCCTGCGTGATGGTATAAAACCGGGTGATCTGGCCTTTTTTTACCACTCCAGCTGCAAAATACCGGGTATCGCCGGAATCTGCACAGTGACTGAGACGGGCATTGCCGACCCAACGGCACTGGACCCTGAATCGGATTATTTTGATCCTAAATCCAGTGTCGAATCCCCACGCTGGATCACCATAAAGGTGCAGGCCAGGAATGCACTGAAACGTTACATCTCACTTTCTGAAATGCGCAACTGTGAAGCACTGCAATCCATGGTGTTGCTGAAATCCGGTCGGCTGTCGGTTCAGCCGGTCACCGAAGATGAGTGGAATTTTATTCTTGCACTGGCCTCTGACTCTGTAGCCTGAAAAGGAACCCTCTGACATGTTGTTTGCGTACCCGCCGCTCCGCCTGACGTTACGAATCTCTGTTGTTATTTCCCTGCTGCTGTCGGTCAGTGTACTCAGTGGTTGCGCCACGAAGGTTGCCAGTCAGGGTTATCTGTATGGCTTTCCTCTGGTGTTGATGGATGAGACCAAAGAGCACCTGACCGGTGATGAACGTGTCTGTGGCTTTGGTGCGGACATCAACCGCTTTGCGCACATTCTTGATATCCCCGGCCCGGACTTCCAGGTGGTGGTGAGGCCGAACGTCGACACCCTGTATTCCTCTGCCATGCTGGACCTGTCTGCCGGGCCGATGCAGCTGGATATGCCCGAGGTCGAAGGTGACCGCTACGTACTCATGGCGCTGTTGGATGGCTGGTCGAACAACTTCGCCGGACTGGGTACCCAGACTAACGATAATAAAGAAAGTCATTACCTGATTGTTGGTCCGGACTGGCAGGACGAAGCCCCCGATGACCTGGAAGTCATCCGCTCACCCACCAACCTGGTGTGGATCGTTGGCCGGGTAGAAGTAAAAGACCAGGAAGATATTCCAGCGGCCAATGCGGTGCAGAAACAACTCAGTTTGACACCTTACGGCCATCGGCTTGCGCCTCCGTCGGCTGACATCCACTGTGTCGAGGCCAAAGATAAAACGTCTCCGGAGCAGCTGGTCAAAAACCTCAGCGGTCCGGAGTTTTTTGCCCGGCTTGTGGATCTTATGCGGGCCAATCCACCGCTGGAATGGGATGGGCCAATGATCGAGCGACTGCGTGATATTGAGGTTTCTCCGCAGCGCAGAGA
>JBPEXS010000200.1:0-4330 GCA_052031325.1 Thalassolituus sp.
TGGTGGCAAACTCACCGCCCATAAAGTCTTCGGCGCGCTTGCTGTCACCACCAAGCAGTTCGGTCAGGGTGTAGTCCTGGCCTTTGGCCTGAAAAATACGGCCATCTTTGATCGGCCCCAGCTGTGAGATTGCACCATCCGCCGGTGAGCTGATGACACTGGCATCGCCTTCAATGGTGCGTGCGCCGTCCAAAAGCTCGCGGGTAAAGAAGTCGTTGAAGGTGCTGAACTGCGACGGCTTCTGGCGCTGCGCCTCGCTCATATTGACGCCGAACTTTTTGATGAACAGGGCAATCAGCGGGTTCTTGATCAGCGGAAAGCGGGTTTCAGCGAGAATGCCGACTAAGCGCGACAGGCCATGCTGTGGCACCAGATACTGAAACAGAATAAACAGACGATTTTTCACAAATGACTCCAATCAGGCCTGTGTACCGGTGGCGACCGGTGTTTCCGGATCGCTGTTCCACTCTGACCAGCTGCCGGCATAGCCACGGATATCAAAGCCCAGTAACTTACCAATCAGGTAGGTGTAACCGGAACGGTGGTGAGTGTGGCAGTGGGTGGCGATGCGCTTGCTGTCATCCAGACCAAGTGCGTTCAGCTCCGCTTTCAACTCATTCAGGTCACGCATACGCAGGGCACGGGATTTATCCATACCGGCGGTCCATTCAAAATGCGCAGCCCCCGGGATATGTCCACCACGCTGAGCGATGACTTTCTCGCCGGAATATTCCAGTGGCGAGCGGGCATCCCAGACGGCAAAGTCTGGTTTTTCCAGATTGGCGAGGATGTCATCTTTGCGGTAGGTGAACTGCGGCAGTATCTCTGTTACCTCATAAGACGAAGACGTCGGAGTGACCTCACCGGACTCGGTTGCCAGACCCGCATCCAGCCAGGCGGTCATGCCACCGTTGATCACGGAGTAGTGCTTATGACCAATGCTGTCGAGCACCCACACCAGGCGGCCATCCCAGCCGCCGCCTTCGTCATCACAGCAGATGACGTGCGTTTCCGGTGTCAGGCCCAGGGAGCTGAAGACTTCAGTCAGCTGCTCTGCGCCAGGCAGAGCACCGGGTGCCGGTGCGGTACCCGCCTGCAGGCGTTTGAAGTCGAGCCACACGGCTCCGGGAATGTGATGCTTGAGGAAGTGTTCCTGTTTGCTCTGATCAATAATCAGAGTGTCTTTGACAGGCAGTTGCGCTGCCAGTGTTTCGGCTTCGATCAGCAGGGGAAGGTTTGCCATGACTCAGTCTGTGTCGTTCTCTGGGGGGTAGAGAGTGTAGCTGAGCCATGGTCGGATGTCAGTGCCGCTGTCCTGACTGGAGTTGCTGTTCGCGGTTCAGGCGCATGGTTTTCAGCGCATCATTGGTGAGGTTGCACAGCTGGCGGCAGGTGGCGATCTGACGTGGATCAATTTCCCCTTCGCTGTCCATACAGCCGATGACCAACCCCAGAGGCTGCTGTCCGGCACAGAGCGAATGCATAAAGATATGATCCGGTAAGGCTTTGCGGATCATGTCATCCGTGTTTCTGAGCAGTTTTTCAGCCCGCTCAGGGTTCAGCACCAGCGTACTGGGCTTATTCATCAGGTGATTCAGTAACGGCGCAGCGGACAGGGGAATCATCATGTCGCTGAGGCGTTTCAAAGGGCCATCAGCGGGTTCGGCATACACGGTGCGCAGGGATTTACGGTTGCGGTCGGGCAGCAGAATGGCCGCATGGCCAAGGCCGATGCCCCGGGTCATACCTTTGATGGTGCCTTCCATCAGGTAATGCCAGTCACCAAAGCTCTCCGGTGAGTTGGCCAGCTGCAGCATCAGTTTACGCAGATACTCCATATCAGAGATGGCCGTTGCTTTTGGTTTGGGCGTGCGGCTGAAAAGAGCATCGGGTTTATCGGGTTGATGTGCGGTTACTTCAGGCGGTTGAATTTCCATATCCCCACGGGTCTGAACAGGTGCTTCTGCAGTGGTCATTTCAGGTTCTGTCATATCAGGCTGCTCCGGCAGAACGGGTGGATAGTCGAAGTGGATAACGTCGGGGCTGGCCAGCTGGGCCAGTCCACAGGCAAATGCGTCGTTACGGGTACGGGCTTCATGCAATTGGGCCTGACGACATTCCTGCATCAGGTCAGCGGGTTTGCGATTGAGGATATGGCTGCTCAGATTCAGCCAGCGCTGAGAGCGGCGACCTTCCGGCGCGATGTGTAAATGCCAGGCCATGGCCGCCGAACTGGCCACCAGCATCTGCGGATCATGGCACTGATGTTTCAGCGTGCGGTCCGCATCCTCAGTAAATGGGTTATGTCGTGCGAGGTATTTCCAGGTTCGGGCATCGGGGTGCTGCTCTGGCTGAAACAGCTGGCAGGCAAGATCCGGCAGGTGGTGTCTGCGTGCCAGGGTCAGCCAGCTGGATTCAGAAATATTAAAGATCTGGCGCGAGGCGTCGATAATATCGTCACCCTGACTCAGGCGGTGTAACCAGTTCCGCGCGTGGTCGGTGGTCATAAGCCACGGCCACAGCACGGAGTGAGCCAGCATCGCCGCCCATTTCACGGCGCTGGCATTGCCACCAGCCCGGGGTTTCGCCCAGATCGCGGCCAGCGTACCAGCGAGGTGCGCGGTGCAGAGCGCATGGCGGTAGGCCTGTTCATTTTCGTCCTGGGTTGAGGCCGAAACCACAGGGGCGTTTTTGACCAGTTTCACCAGGGATTGAAGGCCCACAAGGCTGAGACAGCCAGCAGCGCTGTGCAGTTGCTCGCGACAATCGGGGTTCTGTTCTGCGGCGACCTGCAGCAGGTGCCAGCACAACGCCGGATCCTTTTCGATCACGGGTGTGAGCGACGAGAAAGTCAGTGACGGGCTTTTCAGTTTTTTCTGCAGCGCCTGCCGGGTTTCCGCCAGGATGGGTAGCTGCCGGAAACCGAGTACGGTTTCCCAGTGCTCCGTGGGCGTTTGGATGGATGCCTGAGTCTGCATAGGTAGGTTTGTTAAAAGTCCGAATGTGACCTTTACTTACTATAGATCTCACACAGAAACGGGATGTCAGGGTTGCCTGCTTTATTACAAATGACAGTAACAGAAGAATCAGCGTGGACTGATCGGCTTTCAGCTAAGGCTGGAGGTTAATCTGTATGTTGTTTTTATTAGGTATTCTGGTTGTCGCAGGTAGCGTTTTTTATGGTTTTGTAATGTCAGATGGCCGCCTGCTGGCACTCTGGCAGCCGTTTGAAATTCTCATTATTGTTGGCGGTGCCGGTGGTGCATTTCTGATTGCCAATCCCTGGCATGTCATTAAAAGCACCGGGCGCATGATTCCCCAGGCTATCCTTGGCCGCCAGCCGGATAAAAAGCTGCAGATGGATGTACTCAGTCTGTTAGCGGATATTCTTCTCAAAGCCCGCCGCGAAGGCATTATGTCCATTGAAAAAGACATGGATAACCCGGACGAAAGCGCGTTATTCGCGCGCTATCCCACGGTGATTAAACGCCGTGAACTGTCTTTATTTATTGCCGATTATTTCCGCATTATCGCCTCCGGCAACCTGACCTCATTCGAGCTTGAATCCATGATGGAGCAGGAAATTGAAGCTCGCCTGTACGAGCTGCAGCGCCCGGGCGTTTCCCTGGGGCGGGTGGCCGATGCACTGCCTGGCTTCGGTATTGTTGCTGCGGTTCTCGGTATCGTGATCACCATGGGGGCGATTAATGAGGATATGGCCGAAGTCGGTACCCATGTGGCAGCGGCTCTGGTCGGTACCTTCTCCGGGGTGTTGCTGGCTTATGGTGTGGTCGGGCCGGTGGCTTCTGTGCTGCGCCACCAGGCGGAAGAGGAAATCCGCCTTTATGAAGCGGTGCGGGCCTGTATTGTCGCGTCACTGAACGGTATGGCACCGCAGCTCGCGGTTGAATTCGGGCGTAAATCCCTGTTTACCCACCGGCGTCCTGAATTCGGAGATCTGGAAGACCGGTTGCGGGGACGCTGATGGATAAAATCAGCGATCAGCCACCCATTATCGTGCGTCGTTACCGGCGCGTTGGCCATGAAGAAGAAGGCGGCGCCTGGAAGGTTGCCATGGCCGACTTCGCTCTGGCCATGATGGCCCTGTTTATTGTGTTGTGGATCATCAATTCCTCCAACGAAGAACAGCGTGAAGCGATTTCCGGATATTTTCAGGAGCCCAAAGCCGAAGACGACGGCAGTAAAGTCCCCTCCAAATACGTTATTGATCTCGGTGGTTCGCCTACGGTGCAGGATGATGTCTCTGAGTCCGAACTGCAGGACCCGGATCATGTGATGCCCGCCGAAGACATTGAGAGTCTGGCTGATA
>JBPEXS010000201.1:0-3589 GCA_052031325.1 Thalassolituus sp.
GCGGAACTACGGCTGAAGATACTGTAAAAAGTGGCTGGTGGATGCCGCCAGCGGGGCACACCGCTATACTGTGTGCCTGTTTAAACAGACAGAACATCCTGAACATTGCGGAAATACCGAGCATCATGACTGACACCACTCCAGACACCTTAATCCGTCCTGAAATACTCGCCCTGCAGGCCTACCAGGTCGGTGATGCCAGCGGCATGATCAAGCTGGACGCCATGGAAAACCCCTTCCGCTGGCCCGCGCCTATGATTGCTGAATGGCAGCAGATTCTTGCGGATTGTGCCCTGAACCGTTATCCCCACCCGCAAGCACCTGAGGTGGTGACCGCATTGAAAGAGGTGATGGGCGTAAAAGCCGGTACTGAGGTACTGCTGGGCAATGGTTCGGATGAGATCATTCAGCTACTGGCCATGGCGGTGGCAAAACCGGGGGCTACTCTGCTGGCACCAGAGCCGGGCTTTGTTATGTATAAAATGATCGCCACCTATGTGGGTATGAATTATCGCGGTGTGCCTCTTAATTCAGATTTTTCTCTGGATATGCCCGCCATGCTGTCGGCCATTGAAGAATCGCAACCGGCACTGATATTCCTCGCGCAGCCGAATAACCCGACTGGTAATCTGTGGGATGAAAACGACCTGAATGCCGTGATTGATGCGGCACCCGGGCTGGTGGTGATTGATGAAGCCTACCTGCCATTCTCCAGCCGTGATCACCTATCCTGGCTGGCGCGCAACGACCGTGTGCTGATCATGCGTACTCTTTCGAAGGTAGGTCTTGCCGGTTTGCGTCTGGGCATGTTGTTCGGCGATCCGCGTTGGCTGAATGAAATCAATAAAGTGCGTATGCCTTACAATATTAATGTGCTGACTCAGGCCTCGGCGGTGTATGCGTTGCGTAATTTCCGGGTGCTGAATGATCAGTGCGCACTGCTTAAAAAAGAACGTGAGAAAATGCAGGTCCGACTGACGGATCTGGGTTTTGACGTCTTTCCTTCCCAGGCGAATTTTGTACTGGCGCGCGCGGGCAGTAACTCTGCGCGGGCAATTTTCGAAGGCCTGAAAGCAAAGAATATTCTGATTAAATGCATGGATGGCAGTCATCCATTACTGGAAAACTGCCTGCGTTTTACGGTGGGCAAAAGTGAAGAAAACACCACACTCTTTAATGCACTGAGCGGGCTGGTCAAAGACCACTGACGTTCTCTGTGATTACTCGCGTACTCCGGCTACGGCCCGGGTGCGGAGTATTTCGCCCTGGCGCATAAATTCGATATCAATTTCATCGCCGGGGCGCAGCGCTGCAATCATGTTCATGGTCCGCAATGAACTGAGCGTTGGCTGGTTATTCATCTTCAGAATAATATCACCCTGAATAAGCCCGGCAGTCTCAGCCGGACCAGCGGGATTCGTACCGGTTACGACCAGGCCCGTCAGAGCGGCGGGCAGGTTCAGTGACTGCAGAATGTCGCCATTCGCCTCGCGTACTTCAATCCCCAGCCAGCCGCGCATAATCGTGCCATATTCTTCGATATCATCGACCGTGCGTTTTGCGGTGTTAGCCGGTATGGCAAAACCAATCCCCTCACTGCCACCAGACTGAGAATAAATCGCCGAATTAATTCCCACCAGATGACCGTAGGCATTGATCAGAGCACCTCCGGAATTCCCCGGATTAATGGCCGCATCAGTCTGAATGTAATTCTCCAGCCGGTTAAGACCCAGCTGACTGCGACCCGTAGCGGAAATAATCCCCATGGTCACTGTCTGGCCGACACCAAATGGGTTACCAATGGCCAGTACCACATCGCCGACGGCAATACGGTTGCTGTCAGCAATACGCATGGGCGTCAGTGGACTCAGGTCGGTTTTCAGAACAGCCAGATCGGCCTCAGGATCTGTCCCCAGAACCGTCGCCCGGGCTTCACGCCCATCATGCAGCGCAATCTGAATTTCATCAGCATCATTGATCACGTGCAGATTGGTAATGATGTGACCTTGTTCAGACAGAATAACCCCCGAGCCAAGGCTGGATTCAATGCGCTCCTTAGGTTGCGGCAGGCTACTGAAAAAGCGTTTGAAAAAATTGTCTTTCAGAAGCGGATGAACTTTCGTGCGCACCAGTTTCTTGGTGTAAATATTCACCACAGAGGGCGCTGCAATCTGAACCGCTCTGGAGTAACTGACCGGCCCGGCCCAGTCGCCCGGAGCTGGTTGCTCAGCAGAGGTGGCTGACTGTGTGAGTGAACCGCTCTCTTCAGAGCTGGCGGTTTCATCCGGAATACTGGTCAGTGTCGGTTCAGAAGGAAGTACCCACTCCGGGGCCCAGTGAAGGACAGAGGCGGCAACAGCAGCACCGACAAATGCGGGAAAGACAAGACGTTGGAGGAACGACATCCTGGGCTCCGGTCAAATTCAGGTGCCCTAGGTTAACCAGAACGGCAGCAATCTGCACCTGCTGTTACGTATGAAAATGTTGGCTTCTGGGCCATGCGGGTATCACTGAACTCAGAATCCGGGCAGGGTATACTCAGCTCAATGAAAACGACCGGGCTGAACCATGACTGTGACACGTAAAGAACTGCTGAACCGCCTTGAAACCCTGCTGCAGAGTCAGCGTATCCGCGACTACTGCCCGAATGGTCTGCAGGTCGCAGGACACAGCCAGATTGAGCGGGTAGTCACGGGTGTTACCGCCAGTCAGGCGTTGATCGACGCGGCCATAGAATGTCAGGCCGATACCATCCTGGTTCATCACGGGTATTTCTGGAAAGGCGAAGACGAACGCATCACCGGAATCAAGCGTGAGCGTCTGCGCAGCCTGCTGTTGAATGACATCAACCTGATTGCTTATCACCTGCCGCTGGATGTACATCCCGTGGTTGGCAATAACGTGCAGCTGGCCGATGTGCTGGGGTTGCAGATTGATGGCCCTCTGGATGACAACGACCCATCAGTGCCCGGTAATATTGGCCGCCTGCCGCGCCCCATGACCGGCCGCGAATTCAGCGAATGGATTGCCGGATGTCTGGGGCGTGAGCCGCAGCATATCGGCGAAGAAGGGGATCTTATCCGCACGATCGGTTGGTGCACCGGCGCGGCACAGGGTTATCTGCAGAAAGCCATTGATGCCGGAGTGGATGCGTTTTTAACCGGCGAAATTAATGAGCCGACGGTGCATCTGGCACGTGAAACCGGAACGCATTTCTTCGGGGCAGGGCATCATGCGACAGAACGCTATGGTGTGAAGGCGCTTGGTGATTATCTGGCGGATGAGTTTGATCTGGATGTGCGGTTTATTGATATTGATAATCCGGTTTAAAGATCTGATGCCTGTTTGATGGATTTTTCGAAACAGTCTTTCTTCGAAAATTTTAAACCCCTCCGGCGATAGACTGATGGGTTTTCATTCAGAGCCTTGTTTACCTGTTTTTTCTTCCTGGGGGACCTTCTCCCCCAGCCCCCCTGCTTCGCGCTTTCCGGAGCCATGTGACTTCATTCCTTCTGAGCTGACGAAGTACAGCCACAACAGGCGTCCATGCCTGTCGTGGCTTTGCTCGGCGTCCTGCCTCGCAACTTCT
>JBPEXS010000202.1:0-4576 GCA_052031325.1 Thalassolituus sp.
CCCTGTCAGCAGGTGGTGCTGGAAGGCGACGACGTCGACCTGTCGAAGATTCCGGTTCAGCACTGCTGGCCTGGCGATGCCGGTCCGCTGATTACCTGGCCGCTGGTGATCACCAAAGGTCCACATAAAGAGCGCCACAATCTGGGGATTTACCGCCAGCAGGTGATCGGCAAGAACCGCCTGATCATGCGCTGGCTCAGCCACCGTGGCGGGGCACTCGATTTCCGTGAATGGCAGCAGGAGCATCCGGGCAAACCTTTTCCGGTGACTGTCGCACTGGGCGCTGATCCGGCAACGATTCTGGGCGCGGTTACTCCGGTACCGGACACCCTGAGCGAATACGCGTTTGCGGGTCTGCTGCGTGACTCTCGCACCGAACTGGTGAAGAGCATTGGCAACGACCTCATGGTGCCTGCGTCAGCTGAAATCGTTCTGGAAGGTGTCATTCACACGGACGATATGGCGCCAGAAGGCCCGTTTGGGGACCACACCGGTTATTACAATGAGGTGGATCACTTCCCGGTGTTCACCGTCGAGCGGATTACCCACCGCCGCGACCCGATTTATCACAGCACCTACACCGGGCGCCCGCCGGATGAACCTGCCATTCTCGGTGTGGCACTGAACGAAGTGTTTGTGCCGATTCTGCAGAAGCAGTTTCCTGAGATTGTCGATTTTTATCTGCCGCCAGAGGGGTGCTCCTACCGCATGGCGGTGGTGAGCATGAAGAAGCAGTACCCTGGCCACGCCAAGCGCGTGATGATGGGGGTCTGGTCTTTCCTGCGCCAGTTTATGTACACCAAGTTCGTCATTGTGGTCGACGACGATGTGAACACCCGCAACTGGGAAGACGTTATCTGGGCCATTACCACCCGTATGGACCCGGCCCGCGACACTACGCTGGTGGAAAGCACGCCGATTGATTACCTCGACTTTGCCTCGCCGGTCTCCGGCCTCGGCTCCAAAATGGGGATGGATGCCACCAATAAGTGGCCGGGCGAAACCGACCGCGAATGGGGAACGCCGATTGTGATGGACGAAGAAGTTAAACAACGCGTTGATAAACTGATGGTCAAAATGGGACTCAATGACCTGTGAGTGTCTGGATTACTTTTCAGCCCGCTGACTTCAGTATTGTCTGTCGGCGTGACCAGACCATCCATGAAGCGGCTGTGGAGCAGGGCGTCAAGCTAAGAACCGCCTGCGCCAATGGTGTGTGCGAAATCTGTGCAGCAGATCTTATTTCTGGTGACGTCACCGTCAATAAGGCACCGGCGCAGGCAGTACTTGAGCAAAAGAATCGGGTACTATGTTGTGCAGCTCTCCCGCAATCGGATCTTGAACTCTACATGAAAGACGTCGTCGCCCCGGATCAGAAACCCAGTCAGACGCTGGCGTGTCAGGTGCAGACAACCGAAACCCTGGCTGATGATGTATGGCGCATTCGCCTGCTGACGCCTGCCGGAAAGTCGCCCGATTATTGGGCAGGTCAGTATCTGATGCTGCATCTGGGCAGTGGTAACGATGCTGAACAGCTGCCATATTCCATCGCCAATGCCCCAGGCGAACTCAACGGCCGTGACCCGCGTGAAATCGAGCTGCACATTGCAGCTAACAGCGACAAAGCCCGTGAGGTCGTGCGCTTTCTGCAGGGTGAAACCACAGTGCGCGTCACTCTGCCTGCCGGTGACTGCCTGATCAATGACGACTTTCTTCAACAGACGGCCGGTCAGCCACTGCTGTTTGTTGCCGGCGGTTCGGGCTTCTCACAGATCAAAGCGCTGATCGAAGCCACACTGGCGATCGAGCCTGACCGAGAGATCCATCTGTACTGGTCCAACCGTGCGCATGTGGCATTTTATCTCCCGGACCTGCCTTTTCACTGGGCGGATGCACACGATAACTTCCATTATCATCCGGTGATTTATAAACATGAACCGGGCTGGC
Organism: Thalassolituus sp.; assembly: GCA_052031325.1. Taxonomy (GTDB): domain Bacteria; phylum Pseudomonadota; class Gammaproteobacteria; order Pseudomonadales; family Oceanobacteraceae; genus Thalassolituus. Next base: position 1,948 of record JBPEXS010000202.1, read on the forward strand.
ATGGACGCGCTGGCTGGCTGCATGAAGTGATTGCCGAAGATTTTGAGAACCTCGCTGGTGTGCAGATGTTCGCCTGCGGATCGCCCAGTATGGTGTTCGGAATTCTTGATCAGCTGGAACCTTCTGGCCTCAGCGTATCCAATATGCATTCTGATGTGTTTGCTTATGCGAAGCGCGAAGACTTCACCGGGCCGTCCTGAAGCGGCTGTCATGGTAATGACTCCTGCGCGACAGATTATAGAGTTCTGAGACCCGGATGCTGATCCTGTTCGATTCTCAGAACGCTTAATTTCTCAAAGCTCTCATATCCTCAGAATTATCGACTTCAAAAATAAGGAACCTCAATGAACATTAACTGGGAACAACTGAATCTGGACCCACAACTGCTGTGGGCCGATTACATCCTGCCGTGGGGTACACAGATTGTTCTGGCTGTACTGGTTTTCTTTATCGGCCGCATCATTGCCCGGACGGTCACCTCCGGCGCGCGCAAGGTCATGGAAAAGGCCAAGCTCGACGCCATGCTGGTCAACTTCCTGGCCAACATTCTTGGCAGTGTGCTGCTGCTGCTTGTCATCGTCTTCTCGCTGTCGCAGCTCGGGGTCGATACCACATCGCTGGTGGCTCTGTTGGGTGCCGCCGGTCTGGCCGTTGGTCTGGCACTCAAGGATTCCCTGTCGCACTTTGCTGCTGGGGTTATGCTGATTCTGTTCCGCCCGTTCAAGGTGGGTGACTTCACTGAGCTGGACGGTGAGATGGGTACGGTTGAGCAGATCACGATTCTGCATACCCGCCTGAAATCACCGGACAACAAGGTGATCACCATCCCGAATGGCAACGTGTTCTCCGGCACTATGACCAACTTCTCTGAAATGCCGACCCGTCGTGCCGACATGGTGTTTGGTATTGGCTATGGCTCAGACCTGCTGAAAGCCAAAGCCATTCTGGAAGAGATGTGCGCTGCTGACGAACGTATCCTGCCAGAGCCCGCGCCTAAGATTGCCGTGCATGAGCTGGCGGATTCCTCGGTGAACATCATCTGTCGCCCATGGGTGAACTCATCAGATCTGTGGCCGGTCATCTGGGACATGACCGAGCGCGTGAAACTGCGTTTTGACGAAGAAGGCATTGAGATTCCATTCCCACAGGTGTCTGTGCACATGGAAAAAGACAGCTGAACGCATGATCTCAGAGAAAAGGGCAGCTTCGGCTGCCTTTTTTGTTGCTGCCAGAGCCGAATGACACATCGGGCCATTCTTTAATGGTAACTTTTCGGAAGAGGCAGGGTCAGAAACGACTGAATCTTTAAAATGAGGCAATTCCTATGAAAACTTACCGACTTCAGAATCTCAGCCTGGTACTGATGGTGACGGCGGGCGTAATACTGAGCGGTTGTGTGAATACCCGGGTTGCCGAAAGTGCCGACATGACCACCGCGGCCATCAGTGAAGCTGAGATGTCAGAAATGACGACACAGCAGATCATTGATCAGGTCAGTAAAGAAATTAACGATTCAGATGAAAATCTGGCTTTTTATTCACCGCTGCATATTGAAAATGCACGGAAGCAGATCACAGAAGCACGTAAGCTGTTGCAGCTGAAAGAAAAAACGCCAGAGACTGAAAAAGCGGCTAAATCGGCTGCCATTCTGGCGGGTAAATATTATCAGCGCGCTGTGAAAAATAAGGTCGCGGTTCAGAATCAGCTGGTGAAGTCGCTTAAGCAGCGCGACATTCTGCTTGAGCTGAATGCGGATGAAATCCGGCCAAGACTTTACGCCAATGCCATGGACAGCATGAAACGTCTGATTCTTGAGATCGAAGGTGGCAACCTGGATAAAGTGATCGACAAACAACCGGCCCTGCAGGCTCAGCTGGCCCTGGTCGAAGCTGAGACCATGAAAACACTCAACCTTGAGAGTGCCCGCAATAAACTGGTGGAGGCCGAAGATAATGGTGCGAAAAAGTTTGCACCTAAAACGTATCAACAGGCGCTGCTGGCAATAGATCGTGCGGCAACCTACACCGATCGCAATTATCGCGATCGTGATGGCGTAAAACTGATTTCTCAGGAAGCTTATGTAAAAGCCGCCGAAGCGCTGAACGTTACGCTCGAGGTACAGAAAATCGCCGAAGAAAAAGCACCGGTACTGGAGCAGTATGTGCTGGATGTACAGGCGTTGCTGAACACCATCAATCAGGAGGTGGGTGTTAAAGAACTGCCTTCTTACAGCTTTTACGAGCAGGCACGATTACTGACTCAAAGAATCGAAGAAATCCGCGATGAAGACGTCACCATTGAGCGCGTGAGTAACCGTTAAATCTCAAATGCTGAACCATTGTCAGCCTGACTGAACCAGTGTGTCCCGCATAACTCAGAGGACCTTTTCACTGATTCAGCGGTCGTAAATTTCAGAGTTTGTGGTGCACCATCAATGATTGCGACCGGTGCCCACCTGATTTTTGTGACGCAAACAGGAGGTTCATATGTTGGTATCCGAGCTCAGTAAAGACAGCCTGAATACGCTGTCCAGTTTCGAATCCGGCGGTAAAACATACCATTACTACAGCCTGCCAAAGGCTGCAGAAACTCTGGGTGATTTAACGCGGTTACCATTCTCCCTTAAGGT
>JBPEXS010000203.1:0-9744 GCA_052031325.1 Thalassolituus sp.
AAGCGCGGCCCTTTCATCTCTTTGAGATTTTCCAGGGTGTTGATCAGCTCGCCGACATCATGGCCATCAATCGGGCCGTAATAGTTGAAGCCCAGCTCTTCAAACATGACGCCGGGGGCGACCATGCCTTTCATATGCTCTTCGGTCTTGCGTGCGAACTCCCACGCAGACGGAATGATCTCGAGCACTTTTTTGCTGCCTTCGCGCATGGCGGAGTAAGTTTTGCTCGACCAGATGCGGGTGAAGTACTTGTTCAGTGCGCCAACGTTGTTGGAGATCGACATGTCGTTGTCGTTAAGAATCACCAGCATGTCGGCTTTTTCGTGGCCTGCGTGACACAGGGCTTCAAACGCCATACCGGCGGTCATGGCACCGTCACCGATCACCGCCACACACTGATTGTCTTTCTGCTGCTGGCGGAAGGCCATGGCCATGCCCAGTGCCGCACTGATGGAGGTACTGGAATGCCCGACGCCAAAGGTATCGAAGGCACTTTCTTCACGCGATGGAAACGCCGCCGGGCCACCCGCTGTGCGGATACGTGGCATGTCTTCGCGGCGGCCGGTCAGAATCTTGTGCGGATACGCCTGGTGACCCACATCCCAGACGATGCGGTCGTCCGGGGTATCAAAGATGTAGTGCAGAGCAACCGTCAGTTCGACCACGCCCAGACCCGCACCAAAGTGCCCGCCAGACTGCCCTGCACTGTAGAGCAGAAAATGCCGCAGCTCTGTACAGACCTGGCTGAGCTGGTCGTCACTCAGTGCCCGCAGGTCAGCCGGTGAATCAATCTGATCCAGCAGCGGGGTCTCGGGACGGGTGGCAGGTATCTCTGTAAACATCGGCAAATTCGTGTTCCGCAGGGGCCACGCGGCGAACCGCGCGGTCAGGAAAAAGGGGGCTATTTTAGCGCGTCAGGCATTAATGATCACGCGCGATAATGTAATCTGCCAGTTCAGCCAGTTGTGTGGTGTCAGCCTGCAGGGTGTCCAGCGCCTGATGAGCACGGGCAATCAGCGATTTTGCCTCGGCACGCGCGCCTTCCAGACCCAGCAGTGCAGGGTATGTCGGTTTATTCAGTTCAATGTCGGCCCCCTGGGTTTTACCCAATGTGGCGGTATCACCTTCGATATCCAGCAGATCATCCTGCACCTGAAACGCCAGGCCGATGGCGGTGGCGTACTCATCCAGGGCGGTTTCCGTGGCAGTGTCGCCTTCGGGAAGGGCACAGACCGCGCCCATCTGCACCGCAGCACGGATCAGGGCACCGGTTTTGTGGCGGTGCATGTTACTGAGCTGATCCAGCGTCATCTGTTTGCCGACATGGCTCAGGTCAATACTCTGCCCCGCGACCATTCCGGCGGCTCCGGCCGCACGGCTGAGTATCTGTACCAGCTGCAGTTGCTGTGCCGGTTGCAACGGCCCCGCTGCCACCAGCAACTCAAAGGCAGCGGTCAGTAAGGCATCGCCAGCGAGAATGGCGGTGGGTTCATCAAAGGCAATGTGGCAGGTCGGCTTGCCCCGGCGCAGGTCGTCGTCGTCCATAGCGGGCAGGTCATCGTGTACCAGGCTATAGCTGTGAACCATCTCAAGTGCCAGGGCTGCGGCATCGGCCTGCTCCGTTGAGCCACCCAGCATTCTGCAGGTGGCGTACACCAGAAATGGGCGCAGACGCTTACCACCGTTCATCAGGGCGTAATGCATGGCCTCGGACAGGCGCGGGTCGGCAATGTCCAGCTGCTGCAGGTACTCAGGGGTAATGCGGGTAATGCGCTGCTGAACGTCGTTCAGGTTCATTCAGCGTCATCCCGGGTATTGAATGGCATGGCTTCGCTGCGGCCGTTGTTTTCCATCAGCAGACGGACTTTCTGCTCGGCACTGGTCAGGGCCTCCTGGCACTGGCGTGTCAGGCTGACACCGCGCTCGAAGGCCTTCAGGCTTTCATCCAGTGTCATATCGCCACCTTCCATACGGGTGACCAGGGCCTCCAGCTCAGCCAGAGACTTCTCAAATTCGAATGCTGTTTTCTTCTCAGCCATAACTCCCCCCAAACGTGCGGCAACACTAAACCCATGCGTTTTCATGGTCAACCGAGTGCGAAATTTTTACACCTGACAGGAAGAAACCGAGACAACGTCTAAACTGAGTTAATAGTTGTAACCAGTCAGTTTACAGGAGCCGCAGTGGATCTCGCATCGCTCGTTGGCGTGATAGGCGCTTTCGGTATCGTAATCTTCGCCATGATTCTGGGCGGAGACATCACCATGTTTGTGAACGTACCTTCGCTGCTGATCGTAATCGTCGGCAGTCTGTTCGCCGTGATGATGAAGTTTGAGTTGGGTCACTTTCTTGGCATTGGCGGCATTATGGCCAAGGCCTTTATGTTCAAAAGCGTCAAACCCGATGCCCTCATCAATGAAGTGGTCGAGCTGGCGGGCATGGCCCGTAAAGGCGGTCTGCTGTCTCTTGAAGGCAAACCCGTCAGTTACGATTTTCTGGGCAAAGGCATTCAGCTCTTGGTCGACGGCCACGACCCGGATGTTGTGCGCACCCTGATGAACAAAGAAATGAAGCAGGCCAGTGAGCGCCACGAGAACGGCATCGCCATCTTCAAATGCATGGGTGACGTTGCTCCGGCGATGGGCATGATCGGTACGCTGATTGGTCTGGTGGCCATGCTCGCCAATATGGATGACCCGAAATCTATTGGCCCGGCGATGGCGGTGGCACTGCTCACCACTCTGTACGGCGCCATGATGGCGACCATGCTCATGCTGCCGGTGGCGGATAAACTGACCGCCCGCAAACTCGAAGAAGACATGCTCAAGTCGATGGTCATCGACTCACTGCTCGCCATTCAGAGCGGCCAGAACCCACGTGTTATCGAAGCCATGCTGCAAGCCTATGTGAAAGAAGGCAAGCGCGTTACTTCAGAAGGTTAATGGGTCATGGCTGAAGAAGAAGAACAGGAATGTCCCCCCTGTCCCGACGGGATACCCGGATGGGTAATGACCTTCGCGGACCTGATGTCGCTGCTGATGTGCTTTTTTGTACTGCTGCTGTCGTTTTCAGAAATGGACGCGCAGAAGTTCAAACGCCTGGCGGGCGAACTACGTAACGCCTTTGGTGTGCAGACGGTCATCAACGCCTCTGATCCGCCCAAGGGCACCAGTGTAATTGCGCGTCATTTCAGCCCGTCAATTCCCGAGCCCACGCCCATCAATGAGGTGAGGCAGAAAACCAGCGACATCACCAAAAGCTCGCTGGAGGTGCTCTGTCAGGATGAAACCACCCAACAGACCGAACGTCAGGGCGACCGCGGCATGCAGAGCCGCCAGATTGTGATGCCTGACATCACCGTCGAGGCGAAAAAGAGCGAAGAAAAAGCACTGGAAATGGCCACCGCACTCGAGTCTGAAATCGCCCGCGGACAGATCGAAATCGAAACCGCCGGTAAGAAAATCATTGTGCGTATCCGTGAGCGTGGCGCGTTTGGTCCTGGCTCGGATTACATCGAAGATGCGTTTCTACCTGTCATAGATAAATTACGCGCACTTCTGGTGAAGATTCCCGGAAAAATCTCAGTAGAAGGCCATACTGATGATATTCCGATCAACTCAGCGCGCTTCAGATCCAACTGGTCATTGTCGGTTGCCCGTGCAGTCGCCTTTGCCGAAGAACTGTTTGTGGCCCCTGAGATGGATGAGTCCCGCTTTCAGGTTGTTGGCCATGCGGATCAGAACCCGCTGGTCGCTAATGAAGATGATGCCTCCCGCGCCCGTAACCGTCGGGTCGAGATTGTCATCCTGCGGACTCATGAAGACGATGACGACGATACGCCAGAGCTGATGCCGACCCAGCAGGAGCTGGACGACGCTGCCAACGCCGTACCGGAAGACTACGAACTCGCACCTGATGAAATATTCTGAGGTAACACCGATGCACCAGGAATTGCCCAAACAGGAACGCCGCCGTTATTTCCGTCTGGATGACGAAGTGATTCTCGATTTTGAGCCCATTTCTCATGCAGAGGCGAATGAATGGAAAACCCGTCATGTTTCGCAGCGCAACGAACTGGCAGACCTGAACCGCGATATCGCCACCCTGCTGCATCAGATTCAGACCCAGAACCCAACCGTCGCGCGCCTGCTGAACCTGTTTAACAGCAAAGTGAATATGCTCAGCACCGCCAAAGACATCGACTTTACGCAGACCGAAGTTCGCACCCGGGTGAATCTGAGTGCCTGTGGCATGTCGTTCTGCACCAACGAACACCTGGAAACCGGTGATAACCTGCGCCTGCAGCTGCAATTACAGCCAAGCAACGTGCCGGTCACTCTGCTCGGCACCATTGTCGGAGTTGAAGCCTCTGACAAAGCGGAAGCGCCGCATCTGGTACGTGTGAACTTTGAAGGCCTGCGTGAGGCTGAGCAGGAAATCCTCATCCATCATCTGTTCCAGCTGCAGACCCAGAACCTGCGATCTTTCCCCAAAGCACTCAACGACGAGTAATACCGGCTCTGCTATGATGCGGCTCTGAATTACCCAGAGCCGTTGCCTCATGTCCGGACCCCGCATCTATATTAATCAGCACCTTTCTCCCTCCCAGGATACTGAACTCGACGCACAGGCTGTCACACACCTGGTACGCGTGCTACGCATGAAAGACGGTGATGCCCTGCGCCTGTTCAATGGCGATGGCCATGAATACCCGGCTACGTTGGTGATTACCGGCAAAAAGACCGCCTCCGCGCGTATTCTTGACCGCTCAGATGAAGATGCAACCCAACCGCTCAGCATTCATCTGGGACAGGTGATCTCCAAAGGCGACCGCATGGATTTTGTGCTGCAGAAAGCCACAGAGCTGGGCGTAGCAGAAATCACTCCCCTGTTCAGTGAGCGCTGTGATGTCAAACTGAATCAGGAGCGTCTGGAGAAGAAGGTCGAGCACTGGCAAAAGGTGATTACCTCAGCTTGTGAACAATGCGGTCGCAACCGCCTGCCACAACTGAATACACCACAGTCACTGCAGGACTGGACTGCCAACGTAGAAGCCAAAGCGAAGTTCATTCTGCACCCGCATAATCAGCAGCCACTGAACACCAGCGAAGCACCGTCAAGCGTCGCCATTCTCGTCGGCCCGGAAGGTGGCTTCAGTGATGTGGAAGTGACCCTGTGTGAGCAACAGGATTTCAACGGGCTTCTGCTGGGGCCACGGATTCTGCGTACCGAAACTGCGCCGTTGGCAGCGATCAGTGTGATGCAGTTTCTCTGGGGAGATTTCCGCTAGCAGGTCATCTCTGAAAACTACCTGCATTGCTTCTGGGGCGTTAAAAATGGACTCAAAGTGCTCATTTACGACCTGTAAACTCCGCTTTTTCGTCCATTTTTGCCTACCCGAAGCTGCTTCGCCTACGTTTTCAGAAACGCCCTAACCTCTTTTAGCTGCGGTGTTAAAACCAGCTCGAAATGCTCATTTACGTCTCGTAAACTGCGCTTTCTCGCTGGCTTTTGCCTGGCATTGACTGCCTCGATAACGGAACTCAACAGCCTGCCGGTCCATCTCTGAAAACTACCTGACTGATAACCCCTCTTTTATCTGCGGTGTCACTGCGGTATTAAAAACCAGCTCGAATACACGGGATGGCTGCAGATTCTGAATTAATCGAGATATCGGTTAGTAGAAAATTCGTCATCCTGCGGCTTGTTGGACTCGCCGTCGAGACGCAGGATCCATCAGGAAGACTAAGGAAAGTTAAAAATGGATCCTACGGTCAAGCCGCAGGATGACGAGTGATAGTGTGTGAGAGAGTGTTACAGGCCGATTTTTGTCTTGCATTAAGAGCCTGACTCTCGAGGCGTTTTACTCGATTCATTCGCAACCAAGCGCACCGACTTCCAGTCCCACAGAGACGACAGAAAGTAGAAGCCGATAAACAGCGTTGCCCACCATTCGATAATGCGCTTACCGTGGCTCAACTCAACACCCACAGTCACTCCGGCAAAGGCAATAAACATAAACCAGAGTATCGCCATCAGGGTGGTTTTGATCCGCAGTGAGGGCACCTTCAGCCCGGCCTTGTGTGCCCGCCAGGTCAGGACAAAACTGATGGTCAGCGCCACCAGCATCCCCTGAAAAAACAGGTTCGCGCCACGCACGTGCACACCCCAGTGGGTGTCGGATTTTTCAGGCAGCAGAACCGCAGTACCCGCCATTAACCCCAGAGCCGCCAACACCCCAAAGAACTGCATAAAGCCCAGGGCGATGTTGTTGCTGTAAGGCGCCAGCCAGACGCGCATCGCCTGCCACCACACCAGCATAAAGGCGCACGCCATGATCATGCCGCCACGGAAGATAAACCCGGCGTCGCCTTTCATGCCCGTATGCGTAATGTCGGTACAGCCATCGAGAAACGGATTACACAGTACCGCGGTACCCTGTGTGGTACCTACGTAATAGGTCACGGCAATGGTGCCCATGGAAAACACAAAGGTGAGCAAAGCGATAACCTGACCGAACGACATACACATCTCCTGAAAACTGGCCGCATCATAGCACCCTGCTGTTCAGGGCTGAAATCGTGTCTCTGACCGCGCTGAAATGGAGTACAGAGACACCCGTGATACACTCGCTCCAGGAATATCAGGACAGACCATGGCGAAGAAAAAAACAGCGTACGTCTGCACCGAATGTGGTGCGGATCAGAGTAAATGGCAGGGCCAGTGTCCGGCCTGCGGACAATGGAACACCCTGCAGGAGTTCACCGTTTCAGCCAGTAAAGGCGCCGCCGCGAGCAGCCGCATGGCCGGTTATGCCGGCACTGCCGGTCAGTCGGGGGTGGTGAAACTGGCAGAGGTCGATCTCGCGGAAATGCCGCGTTTCAGCTCCGGTCTGCAGGAGTTTGACCGGGTACTGGGCGGCGGTCTGGTGCCAGGTTCTGCGATTCTGATTGGTGGTCATCCCGGGGCTGGTAAGTCCACACTTCTGCTACAGACTCTGTGTCATCTGGCCAAAGAAATGCCAGCACTGTATGTCACGGGTGAAGAAAGCCTGCAGCAGGTCGCTCTGCGCGCCCGTCGACTGGGCCTGCCGACCGACCAGCTGAATATGCTGAGCGAAACCAATGTTGAACGCCTGACTCAGCAGTTTGAACAGCATAAACCCCGTATTGTGGTGATCGATTCGATTCAGGTCATGCACCTGGACGGTATTGAATCAGCACCCGGCAGTGTGTCGCAGGTACGCGAGAGTGCCGCCTATCTGACCCGTTATGCCAAGCAGACCGGCACCGTTCTGTTTCTCGTCGGCCACGTCACCAAAGACGGCACTCTGGCCGGGCCTAAAGTGCTGGAGCATATGATCGACTGCTCCATCATGCTGGAGGGCTCCGCCGACAGCCGTTACCGCACGCTGCGTGGCATCAAAAACCGCTTTGGTGCCATCAATGAGCTGGGCGTCTTTGCCATGCTGGATACCGGCCTGAAAGAGGTGAAGAACCCGTCCTCCATCTTCCTGACGCGCAGTGATGAGCCTGCTCCCGGCAGCGTGGTGATGGTGATCTGGGAAGGCACCCGCCCCTTGCTGGTTGAGATTCAGGCCTTAGTTGATGAGAGCTTTTCCGGGCATCCGAAACGCGTGGCCGTCGGCCTGGATCAGAACCGCCTGAACCTGCTGTTGGCAGCCATGCACCGCCATGGCGGCATCACCCTCGGCGACCAGGATGTCTACATCAACGTCGTCGGTGGTGTGCGGGTGAATGAGACCGGTGCCGACCTGGCGCTGCTGCTGGCCGCTCTGTCGAGCTTCCGTAATCAGCCTCTGGACCAGAATCTGATTGTGTTTGGTGAAGTGGGATTATCCGGAGAGATTCGCCCGGTGCAGTCCGGACAGGAGCGGATTAAAGAGGCTGCTAAGCACGGTTTCACCCGTGCCATCGTGCCTAAGGCCAACATGCCCCGCAGTGAGATTCAGGGCATGAAGGTAATCGGCGTTGAACGCCTGCAGGAGGCGATTGAGCAGCTTTAACCCTGCTCAGTCGTCTGATGAGCGCTTAGCCGCTTTTTTCGCCACCGACGGGTTCTGCGTATGATCGACCATAGGTTGAGAGCGGTGCAATGCCGCTTTACCCATCATATAGGCCGATACGGGTGCCGTCAGAAACAGGAACAGACTGATCACCAGCTCATGAATGTGAATGCTGCCTTCACTGAGGCTGAACCAGATCAGGGAGCCAAGTAATGTCGCCCCCATGCCCAGCGTCGAAGCTTTGGTCGGCGCATGCAGGCGGGTAAAGAAATCCGGCAGTTTCACTAGCCCCCAGGAACCAATCAGCATAAAAAGCGCGCCAACAAACACCAGCGCCGCAACCAGAATATCGCTGTATGTCATCAGATTACTCAATGATATCCCCCCGGATCAGATACTTGGCGAGCGCGGCCGTGCTGACAAAACCGAGCATGGCAATCAACAGGGCCCCTTCAAAGTACATAGCCGAACCATGGAACAGCCCCAGCAGAATAATCAGTGCAATACTGTTGATGTAGAGGGTATCGAGCGCCAGAATCCGGTCCGTGATATCCGGCCCTTTAATCAGCCGCCACAGACAGAACAACATGGCGACCCCCACCATCATGGATGAGATCAGAATCACCTGAGTCAGCATTCAAAAATCTCCTTCAGCGGTTGTTCATAACGGGTACGGATAAAGTCCGTCAGCGCGTCAGCATCTTCGAGGTGCAGCACATGGATAAACAGATAACTCCGGTCCGCCGAGAACTCCACGCTCACGGTACCCGGTGTCAGTGAGACTGAACTGGCCAGTACCGTAGCAGGAAAGGCTTCAGAAATAGACAGCGGGTACTGCAGCCACCCCGGTTTCAGCAGGCGGTTGGGCATGAGTACGCGGCGAGCTACATCGATGTTTGCCGTCACAATGTCTTTGAGCAGTCGCAGTATGTAGAGCAACATTTTGCCAGGATGACGCACCGGGGGATGCCCACGCACATAGGTGTGTGTCAGCACCGGAATCAACCACCCCAGAAAGGCACCCAGAACAAGGTGGCCATAGCTGAAACCATTGAGCAGCATCCACACCAGAGTCAGCATGATGGAGTGCCAGGGCATAGGTAGCAAAGCTCTCATTGCGCAACCTCCTTCACTGACCATTCATTAAGCTGTTGCACGGTGACTCCTGCACGTAATTCGCGCGCAGCCTCCTGAGTGAGTTCAGTCAGGGGACCGGCAGCCAGTACCATAACCAGTGTCATGGCCGTAAGTGCGCCTGTTGCTATCATCTTTAACGGGCTGAGGCTGACGCCCGATTCAGCCAGGGGTGTCCCCTGGGTACGCCAGAACAGAGTGGTCCCTGAGCGCGACAGAGCGATCAGTGAAGCCAGGCCAGAAATCAGAATCAACGGCCAGACCCAGAAAGCATCACCGGAGGCGTGGGCCGCCTGGAGCAGATACAGCTTACCCATAAAGCCCGAAAACGGTGGCAGACCAATCATAGCCATAGCCACGACAGCAAACAGAACGCCGGTGAAAATGGGATACAGCAGAGGGCGCGACACGACAATACGGTCTTCGGCCTGGCCTCGTTGGCGGATAATAAGCCCAGCTAACAGAAAGAAAGCGCCACTCATCAGAGTACTGTGCAGGGTGTAATAAAGCCCGGCGGCAATGCCCTCTTCGGTGCCGAGAGAAACCGACATCAGCAGGGTACCGACGGAGATGAGGATCAGGTT
>JBPEXS010000204.1:0-1375 GCA_052031325.1 Thalassolituus sp.
TCGTCAGCATAGTGCGCTGGCCCAGAACGGCGGCATTGAGCAGGACGCCATCCAGATGACCGAAGTTCTGTTCAATCAGAGCCGCCAGCTGGATAAAGGGTTCTTCCTGCGCTTCTTCCAGGTCAAATGGCAAAACGGCCGCTTGAGGCAGGCCTTCGGCTTCAATCAGGTCGTAGGTATCGTTCAGGGCTTCCTGTGTACGGCCCAGTAGCAGAACCGTGGCTCCGGCACGGGCGTAAGTCAGTGCAGCTTCGCGGCCGATGCCATACCCGGCGCCGGTAACGAGGATGATGCGGTCTTTGAGAATCTGGTCAGTCATAACAGGTTTCTATTCAGTTAGGGTCCGTTCCGGGCAGCTCAGTCAGCTATTCAGTCACACCTGGCTCAGGGCCTGGTGCTCATATTCAACAGGGTATTCAGGTCTTGTGGTTGTTTGATCCACAGGTCAGACGGCCAGACGTGCGGGTCGTCGCTCTCTTCTATATAGCCAAACAGCGCCGCGATGGCCGTCATACCCGCATTATTGGCGGCTTCGATATCGCGCAGATGATCACCGACGTACCAGCATTCTCTGGCATCAACCCCCAGCCTGTCAGCGGCAAGTAGCAGGCCTTCCGGAGAGGGCTTGGAGCGGCTGACATCCTCCGGGCAGATTACCACCGCCGGATTTAACTCCAGACGCGGCATCAGCATGTCGGTATACAGGCGTGGTTTATTGGTGACAATGCCCCAAGGTACTGACTGCTGATGGCAGAGTGCGAGCACCTCATCAAAACCGGGAAACACCAGGCTGGCACTGCCAATCAGGTCGACGTAACGGTCCAGCAGTCGCTGGCGCATGACCTGTGCATCGGGGTGGTCGGACGTGACTTCAAAGGTCAGGCAGCCAAGTGCCAGGCCGCCGTTACTGACCTGCTCGCGAATACGCTCGTGGGGTAGAGGTGCACGGCCATCTTCTTCACGCAGGCTGTTCACTACACCAAAGAAGTCCGGAGCGGTATCGACCAGGGTGCCATCCAGGTCAAACAGGATGGCCTGCGGCGTTCTCAGAATCTGGGTCATTCTGTGTCTTTGACCGTCGCCACCAGATAATTCACATCCAGATCATGGTCTTTCAGGCTGTATTCTTTGGTCAGCGGGTTATACACCATGCCGGTGGAGTGAACCGTGCGCAGACCGGCTTCACGGCACCAGCGCGCCAGCTCGCTCGGGCGGATAAACTTGTCGTAATCATGCGTGCCGCGCGGCAGCATACGCAGTACGTACTCTGCGCCAATAATGGCCATGGCGTAAGCTTTCGGGCTGCGGTTCAGGGTCGAGAAAAACACCATGCCACCGGGTTTTACCAGGGTGTAACAGGCGCGGATGATGGAGG
>JBPEXS010000205.1:0-2619 GCA_052031325.1 Thalassolituus sp.
CGTGACCGCGGCAATATGGCGATTGTGCTGGTGGAGCAGTATCTGGATTTTGCCAAAGAACTTGCGGATGAATTTATTATTCTGGAGCGGGGGAGGGTTGTTGCTTCTGGTACTGGGGAAGAGCTGGAGCATTCGGAAGAGGCGAAGGAGTTGTTGGCGATCTGATTGTTGAATGGGAATGCATTTCTCATTTTTGATTGTCATTGCGAGGCCGAAGGCTGCGGCAATCCAGTGCCGTTTGCATTGGAGTATATGGTTATCTCAGGTTTCTGGTTGAAAGACCGTCATTGCGAGCGGAAGCGAAGCAATCCAGGTTGTTAAATTAATGTTGCTCCCTGGGGGATTGCATCCCCCGGCCGCACGGCCGCCCCCCTGCTTCGCGCTTTCCGGAGCCAAATATCCTTATCTCCTTTGAGTTTACGAAGTGCGCCCACACGTGCCGTCCATGGCCCGCGTGGACTTGCTCGGCGTCCTGCCTCGCACCTTCTTCACTCATGCGGCGATTGCGGTGGCTCCTGGAGGCGCATTTCAACCAGCAACATTGCGATTCAAACTTCCATCACTGGGAGCCTCAACTTTTCTGACTTTTGACTTTTGACTTTTGACTTTTGACTTTTGACTTTTGACTTCTGACTTCTGACTTCAATATTCAACGGTGTCCAGGCTCCCAGTGTTTAACCTTCAGATGATCAACGTATCTGGTTTTTAATGCGCCTAGTGTGAGTCACTGAGATCAAAGGTGAGCAGGCTTGAGGAACATGGATGTTCCGAAAGGCCCACTGAGGCAGGACGCCGAATTGGGCCGGAGCCGTTGCGAATCTGAAGATCTCAGTGAAATAACGAACACTACAGCGCGAAGCAGGTGGGTGGGCCAGCGCCGGGAGGAGGCATTCCTCCCAGGAGCGTAAAGTAGTAATTTAAATCTGAAGCAGGCCGCGCCACTCTGAACCGCCCTGGATTGCTTCGCAGTCGCTCGCAATGACGACCTTTCAACCAGGCACCTGAGTATCACTATACCCACCAATGCGAACCGCTCTGGATTGCTTCGCATCACTCACATTGACGACCTTTCAAACAGGCACCTGAACAGGTCAGCCCCACAACCTTATAAACAGAATGGCGTCGTCGCTAACTGAGAGGTCACAGGTAAAGCCTGAAGCTCACAGCACCCGCTTCAAAAACGCATCCGCATCTTTCGCGCTCTGCTCCGGTATCTCTTCCATCGGCACATGGCCGACCCCCGGATACACAATCAGTTCAGACCCTTCAATGTCGCGGTTAAACAGAGGTGCGTTCTCCGGCGGAATCCAGCTGTCTTTGTCTCCCCACATGATCAGAGTGGGTGCTTTAATTTGGGGCACACGCTCTGGCGTCATATGTTCCACTTCTTCAAAAATCCTGATCAGGGACAGTGGGTTGCCTTTGTGGAGCATCATGTCCTGATACACCGGAACTTTGTCGGATGAAATCCGTTTACGATTGCCGTAAACATCCATTAATACGATCTGCACCACAAAGCGTGGAGTGGCGATTCTGACGGCATGGCGCAAAAATGGTGCAGTCAGCAATTTCATCAGCCAGTTCAGTGGCATTGGGTAGCCCGCGGCATCCAGCAGAATCAGTGCTTTTACACGCTCTGGATAGGCCGCAGCGTACTCCCAGGAGATGTACCCGCCGAGCGAGCTGCCAGCGAGGATGAATTGCGACAGACCCAGATGATCGGCAAGGGCGTTCAGTCGCTCAACGATGGTGGCAATGCTGTTATCGCCATCGCTGACGGCGCCTGTGACCCCAAACCCGGGTACGTCGATCCGTACAATCCGGTAGTCATCTTTCAGTTGCTCTACCCAGCCATCCCAGGTCTGCAGTGAGGCCATAATACCGTGCAGCATAACGATGACAGGCGCATTCGCGGCGTCTGAGCCTTCAACCCGGTAATGAATCTGATCACCGCGATGACTGAAGAACTGCGAATTTTCATTGGCGTACAGTGAGCGCATTTCCTCGGTGGAGTGTTTTTTCAGACCCATATAACGGATAAAACCGTTGAGTAGAGACATGATGCTTCCTTAGTCGTTTTTATCGTTCAGGAAGAGTGCCTGATTCCCCGCTGGAAGGACAGGTGCAAACCGGACAGCGCAGCCACGGCGGGCCACGCAGGTGATCAAGAAGGCGGGTGCAGTCGCTCAGTCGGCGGGTGTTTCGAGTTTATCAAGACGCAGTTCGAGTTCATTCAGGCGCTCGGCCGTGCGGCGCAGAACCTCCGTCTGAATATCAAACTCCTCACGGGTCACCAGGTTGGCATCGGTGATAAAGGACTGCAGCTGTGCCTGCATGGCCAGTTTCAGGTCAGCAGACAGCCCGGCAAACGGACTTTTATCCAGCAGTTGTTCGATCTTTTTCTTCATGGAATCAGCGGGCATGAGAGGGCTCCGGCAAGAGAAAATTCAGCCCTGAATAGTAGCAGAAACTGGTCTTTCGCTCTAAAAGAAGAATTTCATCCTAAGCGATTGAATTTATTGAAATTGCTGGAGAAGTGTGCATTACTGAGGCGTGCCATGCTAATTAGTGGTGCCATTAAGTGGCAGCTGCACCATTTTGGTGTTTTTAAATGTGACT
>JBPEXS010000206.1:0-3810 GCA_052031325.1 Thalassolituus sp.
ACCATGACCGAGGAGCTGTCGACTTCGGTCAGGAAACGACGCGCCAGCGTGTAGTTTTCGGTGATGATGCTGTCGGTGTGGTGTGAGCCATAGTGGTTGATGTGCTCAATGGCATCCTCCATAGAGTCGACCACTTTCACTGACAGAATGGGCGCGAGGTATTCGGTGTGCCAGTCTTCTTCTGTGGCCGCAATGGCTGAGGTCAGCAATTCGCAGGTGCGCGGGCAGCCACGCAGCTCCACTCCGGCCTGGGCATAGGCGGTGGCCAGCTGCGGCAGCAGCTTTTCAGCGACGGCGCTATTCACCAGCAGGGTTTCCATGGTGTTGCAGGTGCCGTAGCGGTGTGTTTTGGCGTTGATGGCAATATTGACGGCCTTCACCGGATCGCATTCGGCGTCCAGATACACATGGCAGATACCGTCCAGGTGCTTGATCACGGGCACACGGGCTTCATTACTGATGCGTTCAATCAGACCTTTACCACCGCGAGGAACAATCACATCAACGAATTCCGGCATGGTAATCAAGGCACCGACGGCGGCACGGTCTGTGGTGTTCACCACCTGAACGGCGGCAGCGGGCAGACCCGCCTGTTCGAGGCCCCGACCAATACATTCGGCCAGAGCTTTGTTCGATTCAATGGCTTCAGAGCCGCCGCGCAGAATGGTGGCATTACCGGATTTCAGACACAGGCTGGCGGCTTCAATGGTGACGTTCGGGCGGCTCTCGTAAATGATGCCGATGACGCCCAGAGGTACACGCATTTTACCGATCTGAATGCCGGAAGGGCGGTATTTCATATCGGTGATTTCACCGACCGGGTCCGGCAATGCGGCGACCTGACGCAGACCTTCGATCATAGTATCGATACGGCCATCGGTCAGTTGCAGTCGATCCAGCAGCGCGGCATCCAGGCCATTGGCTTCGCCACGGCTCATGTCGCTGGCATTGGCGGTTTTGAGGCTGTCGCGGTGCGCTTCGATATCGTCGGCAATCGCCAGCAGTGCCTGGTTTTTCAACTGGGTGGAGGCTCGGGCCATCTCGCGTGACGCGGTTCGCGCCTGAGTGCCCAGCGTCTGCATGTAATCAGCAATGCTCATGGGTGTTCCGGTCTGATCAGTTGTCGAAGGGCGGAGTATACACCAGCGGCTGTGTTGCGTCTGTGTGTGCGCTGGAGCGGAGCTGCTGACGCCCCCTCATCAGTCCCTTAAGTTGAGACCCGGCTGTCAGCGACTACACTTGTTTACTGAAAATCACCTTTTGTATCCCCCGTCAGGAGTCCCGGTTGAATTCAGATCACATGAAGCTGCACACCCTCAAGGCAGGGTATCTGTTGTTGATGAGTGCAGGCCTGGGGCTGCTGGTGTTGCTTAATCTCTTCTCCGGGGCGTGGTTGAGTGCGCTGATGACCGCTGCCTGTGTTATCGCATTGCTCTTATTCGCGGTGCTCATGCCCTTGCGTGGGCGACGACCGGATGGTGCATTACGCATTCTGCTGGCACTACCACTGACCGGCGTTGCTGGACTGATCGGTACTGCCAGTGGCGAAATGGCGGTGATCTGGTCTCTGCTGTTCTGTGGTCTGGCGGTGTATCTGCTCAGTTTCCGTCACGCCTGTTATGTGATTCCTGCCTACAGTGCGGTGTGGCTGGCGGTCGTTCTGATCAGCCAGCCGGTACTGATGGCCATGCCAGTTCTGTTTATCTACGCTGCCTGTGCGGTGCTGGCCCTGGGGTATGCCTGGGTTAATGAGATCAACCTGCGTAACCTCAGCGCAGTCGCCAACACCGACCCGGTGACCATGGTCTACAACCAGTATCAGTTTACGCTGGACCTGAATCGTGAGATGACCCGCGCAGAGCGCCTGATGGATGAACTGCACCTGGTGGGGCTCAGGCCTCCCCTGATCTGGCATGAACTGGGCGCAGAAGATTACGAACGCCGTCTCAATGATCTGGCCACTCTGCTGCGCAGCTGCCTGAAAAAAACCGATACCTGTTACCGTCTCGACAGCGATGACTTTGTTCTGTTGACCCCGCACAGCAGTGCCGATGATACGACGGCATTCATGGACAAGGTCTCCGCTGTACTGCACGACAGCGCCTATGAAGAACTTCAGTCACTGAAACTGAGTTGTATCCGTCATGAACCCGGTGACGAAGTGGATACCATGGTGCAGAAAATCGGGGAGTCTCTGAATGCTGTCGCTTAATCGTGTTTACCCTGACCGTCTGGTGCTGCGCATACAGGTGCTTCTGTATCTGTTAGTGGCCGCGCTGTTATCGCTGTTGATGGTGTTTCAGTACACCAATGGCCTGTACGGGTTGGTGCTCTCAGAAATGTTGTTGTTACCCGCCTTGCTGATGGTGGCTGCGTATCTGCTGATCCGCCGTGATACGACCGGGCAGGATGTTGTGCACACCAGTCTGATTGGCCTGCTGGCACTGGTGTTTCTGTATACCTTGCAGGAGCACCCACAGCTGAACCTGTACATGCTGTTGCTGGTTCCGGTGGTGGCCGCTCTGGTACTGCCGCTGATGCTTGCTGTTATCGTCACCAGTGTGGTGGGGGTATTGCTGTTCGGGGTACTGCTGATGTCTGTGGGGCTGCTGTCCAGTCTGCGTTATACCCTGTGGTTTGTTTTGTTCGCGGTATCCGTATTTGGCTTTGCCTGGCTGACACTCAGCAATGGTCTGAATATGCTCAGCCTGTCTCTGACTGATCCACTCTCAGGCGCCTACAACGCCAAGCACTTTCCGCATCGTCTGGAGCGCGAAATCGCCTGTGGCGAAGTAACGGGTCAGGACATCAGCCTGATCGCGATCGTGCTCGATGATTACGTACAGCTGACGGATCTCTATACCCATCAGGAAATGTCGCAGTTTCTGCCACGGCTGACCGGGCGCATCCGTCAGCTGATCCGGGGTGAGGACGATATTTTCCGTCTGCGTGATGATCTCTGGGTGCTGGTATTGCCCAATTGCGGTGAAGAAGGTGCCGTGGTGCTGAATGAGCGGATAAGCCGGAGACTGGAAGAGCTGAGCTGGGAGCCCATGTCAGAGCTCTCCATCAGCGTTACGGCGGTGACGCATCATAGTCACGAAACTGCCGCTCAGCTGGATCAGCGGCTGATGAAACTGCTGCAGAAGAAGAAACAGACGACCTTGCAGATGTCAGCATTCAGCTGACATTCTCAGCGGAATACAAACGGGGTTCAGTCGCCGCGGCTGACACCACATTTGATGATGCGCACCAGCGTACTGATTTTGACTTCTGGCAGCAGCGGCAGTTTGCCATAGAAGCTCGCCGGGTCGATCACTTCAACCTGATCAAACCCATCTTCCTGAAAGCCATTCTGAATGGCCGCGTCACTGGGGTAGTGCAGTGGCCAGTCGCCCTTGGTCAGAAAACCCACGGTCTTCTGGGCGAATTTCACATAACGGTATGACGGATGATCGGCGAAATCCGGGTACAGCTCAGTAATGTACCAACCCTGCGGGAAGCGTTTGAGGCCGTCGGCCATGCGTGACCAGACCTCGCGGATAACCGGCAGTTCGAAATAATTCACCAGGCCTTCTGTGACGATGATGGTTTTCTGTTCAGGATCGAGGCTGTCGAGAATGCCTTTGATGGATTGAGGGCCTTCGGTGTTGAACACATCACACACGCGCAGTTCCTGATCCGGCAGGTCGGTGCCGTCCAGTAACTCTCGCTTTTTATCGACGATACCCTGCAGGTCACATTCGATGTAACGTATCTGCGGGTATTTCTTGCGCAGGCGGTATCCACGCGGAGACAGCCCACAGGCCA
>JBPEXS010000207.1:0-4016 GCA_052031325.1 Thalassolituus sp.
ACCTCAACGGCTTTGGTGTCTATGGTCGTTCCTTCGGGCTCTGTGAGCCCCGGAATCTGACCCTTTTCAGCAGCGGACGTTTCTTCGTCAGGCTGGACTGCAATAGACTCAGCTGCCATGACAGAAAAACTGGAGAAAATCAGAAAAACGAGGGAAATACCTGAGAGCAGTTTCATGGGCGTGTCCTGTGGCCGGAAGCCGCATCATACCATGAAGGTCTGTTCAGATAAGAACAACCTGGGTACTGAACAGCCCGGCTGCACAAAGGCAGCCGGGAGCGGTTAACAATGACGACAAAGGTCGTGTTCTTCTCAGTTCACAGGTTAGCCGATAAAGCGGAATGCCCTTCTGAGATCTGGCTCAGATCTGGTTCAGGCGACTGCGGTAAACACCTTCGAAAAGTTAGTACCTTCCTGAATATCCACTGGCAGTCTCAACTTACGTGAGATATCACCGGCGGAAAAAATACCGCGGATCTGATGACTGGTTTCGTCCACCACCAGACAATGTTGCTGATGATTATCCTTCAGGACATCAATCACGTCACGAATGCGCGCATGCTGTATTTCTTCCAGGCTGAAGGCGTGCAGATCACGACGGCGACTCATCAGTTCACGTACCAGAACATCTTCTCGTGGTACCTGGTTGTAAGCTGCCCGACGCAGGATCGACTGTTCCTGCAGATCCTGGGCAGAAATCACGCCAAGGAAATGGCCAGTGTCATCCACTACCAGTTTCAGACGCACGTGGGTCATCATCATCATCTGACGGGCAATCTGTGCAGGAACGTCCGCTTCAATCACCAGCGGTTCGTTATCGCTGAAATCGGTGAAAAAATGCATCGCCGGGGTTTCCGTTGAGACTTCCAGGTTGCCCTGGGGATAAGCCAGTTCATCGATGTTGTAAACAGGATATAAGTTGAGTTTTTTCATAGTGTCAGCCTCAGGGGCGCAGCAATCATTGCGACCCAATAATTGATTCGTTTAATGCATTTGCAGTGACAGAACTGCGGGTTAAAACAGGATCAATCAGGCAGTGGGCGGGCCACGGATGAAAAGACGATAATGAGTGCCGGCAAGTGCTGGACCGTGTTCGCGGGTCTGATGCCAGACGGAGGGCTCAACGGGCAAAGCCAGTGAGTCAGGAGTGAATGCAATATCGTGCTCGGGCAGATCTTCCTGAGTCAGGAAAAACTCTGAGCCGGAGTCGGCATTAAAGGCCAGCTGATGCTCAGAGCCAGAAGCCGCCAGCACAGTATCCCACACCACCGCCTGCCCCATGGCAAGTAATGCAGTGAAGAATAAAACTGTGCGGAATAACCTCATACCAACTCCTTCAGACCGGCCCGCCTGTAGGGCGGTAAATGTTTCCGGTGAGTGTATATTTCAGTCTACGCCTCTCTCAGACTGTTTTCCCAGAGGTTTTTTGAAAAGGATTCACCCATAGCTGGAACAATCCTGACAGCCCCTGACATTGCGGAATTCTGCTCTTACACTGCAGGCACTTTATCCGCCTCCAGAAACGGAGTACGTACCGCCTGGTATTCATTTTTACAGTGGGGACATACACGCACATCCCGGCTCAGTATGCGGTTGTGCAGATGGAAAAGCTGGCTGTCTTTTTCCCAGCAATAAGAGCAGTAAGGTTGTCCGTAGGGGCGACTGTCGAGGGTTTTGTAGTAGCCATCACCACGGCGACGCAGATTACCCCGATAAACCAGGGCTTCATTCATACGCAGCAGTTCGGCGTCTTTTTCCTCGATGATGGTCTGCAACATCGACAGCTCCATCTTGGTTTCGGACACAGACCCGGCAAGCTCGGCGAGCAGACGCTTCTGCTCGTTTTTATCCGGCGAGAACCCGGCGCTACGCAATGCGCGGGACACCTCCTGTGCGCCTTCCAGACTGCGCAGAGCGCTGGCAACCGTACCGTGATTCGCTGACATATTTTTCTCCCGTGACAGAAATCTCTCTCCGGCCTGACGGTTTTCCGTCAGAATTCCGGCTTTCTGTGGAGTTCAGCAGAATTAATGCCAGCTTCAGACGCCCCGGTTCAACCGGGGCGCAGTGGTCTTATTTCTCGACGAACGCCCGCTCAATCACGTAATGCCCCACTTCACCGGCGCGGCTTTCCTTAAAGCCCAGTCCGTCAAGAATGGTGGTCATTTCATCCAGCATGGCTGGGCTACCGCAGAGCATAAAGCGGTCGTTTTCCGGATTCAGATCGGGCAAGCCGATATCCCGGGTCAGGGTCCCGGCCAGAATCTTATCGGTCAGGCGGCCCTGATTGCGGAATGCTTCGCGGGTCACGGTAGGATAGTAAATCAGCTTGTCACGGATCTGATCACCAAAGTATTCATTCTGCGGTAACTCATTGGTGATGTAATCCTCATACGCGAGTTCGGATTTCCAACGCACACCGTGGGTCAGAATAACGTTATCGAACTGCTCGTAGATCTCGTAGTCCTTAATAATGCTCATAAAGGGCGCCAGACCGGTACCTGTGCTGAGCAGATAGAGGTTCTTACCCGGCAGCAGGTTGTCAGACACCAGAGTGCCCACCGGCTTAGTGCCAACCAGCAGTTCATCGCCGACTTCCAGCTTCTGCAGATGCTGGGTCAGCGGGCCGTCCTGCACTTTAATGGAGAAGAACTCCATTTCTTCTTCGTAGTTGGCACTGGCGATACTGTAGGCCCGCAACAGAGGCTTACCATCAATCTTAAGACCGATCATGGTGAAATGACCGTTCTTGAACCGCAGCCCCTGCGACCGGGTGGTTGTGAAACTGAACAGGGTTTCGTTCCAATGGTGTACGCTGGTAACGGTTTCTGTGATGAGATTGCTCATGTCCGGGCTCCTCTGTGATGAGGTGTGCAGAATAAGGGGTTTACAGAAATCGATAAAATGACTTATCTTTATATCATCGTTCGATTTTACCGAAGACAAGCGTATGCGATACACACTGCGTCAGCTCGAAGTCTTTCTGGCAGTGGCACACAGCGGTAACCTCACCCGCGCAGCCGGTCAGCTGAATATGTCCCAGAGTGCTGCCAGCAGCTCACTGAAAGATCTGGAAAACCAGTTTGATGTCCTGCTGTTTGACCGCGTTGGCAAACGCCTGCAACTGAACGAACAGGGCCGCTTACTGCGCCCGCGCGCCGAGGCCCTGATGGCTGTAGCCGAGGACCTTGAGCAGAGCATGCTGCGCAACGCCACAGCAGGCCCGCTGAATGTCGGCGCTACGCTATCCATCGGTAATTATCTGGCCGTCGGCATGGTGGCCGATTATATGGCCCTGCACCCGGACTCGCCGGTCAAACTCTTTGTGGAAAACACCGAGCACATCGCCGAGAAGGTGCTGAACTTCCATCTCGACATCGGCCTGGTGGAAGGTGAACTGCACCACCCTGACCTTGAGGTTATGCCCTGGCGCAAAGACGAGATGGCCATTGTCTGCCACCCTGACCACCCTCTGGCCCAGCTGAATACGGTGCGTGGTGAAGACCTGACCAGTGCCCGCTGGATTCTGCGAGAAGCCGGTTCAGGCACACGTCAGGCCTTTGACCGGGCCATGCAAGGGCTGCTGCCGCAACTGGATATTGCACTTGAACTACAGCACACCGAAGCCATTAAGCGGGCAGCTGTTGCCAACCTGGGCATCGCCTGCCTGTCAGTAATCACACTCGAAGACGAACTGCGGCGCGGAGATCTGGTGTGCCTGAATACCCCCGACCTGAACCTCAGCCGTCAGCTGTATCTGATTGTTCACAAACAGAAGCACCGCAGCGCCGGGATTCAGGCCTGGATTCGCCTGTGTATGGAGTCCGGGCAGTAAGCCATAAAAAAAGGCGCCTGATGGGGAGACCAGACGCCCTGAAAGGTTTCAGACAACCCGCAAGCTTATGACACCTCTCCCGGTTGTTGTCCTTTAACAAACTGCTGTTTGATCCAGCGCCAGATACCGCCGAATACATAGCGGAAGGCCCGGCCGATATCCGCACCAATCAGATACAGACA
>JBPEXS010000208.1:0-5731 GCA_052031325.1 Thalassolituus sp.
GGTCAGTGCCCACCGTGTCGATTATGAGTGGAGCCCCGCCGGAAATGCTCAGGTAGGGGAATCCCTGACAATTTCACACAGTCAGAGTGGTTCTGTGATGCTGGATCTGACCCCTGCGGCCAGCGAAGAAATCGTGGACATCAGCCTGACGGCGCTGAATGTCGATGATGGTACAGGCACCACCGATGAATCAGGATCTTCAACGGATGCAACGGAAACCAGTACGGATAACAACTCTGAAAATGGCTCATCGGACAACAGCACCAGCAAACCGTCGTCAGGCTTTGGGGCTAACAGTCCAGCCTGGCTTGTGCTGATGATACTCGGTCTGTTGTGGACGCGTCACAACCGACCCAAAGCGTACTGAGCTGCGGATCAGGTGAGATTCCGCAAAATAAGTTAGAAGGATCAGCCCAAAAGCAACTTTATGGCCACCAGCAGAGTGATGAGTTCATAGAGACGTTTGATCAACAGGTTCCCGGAGCGTATCGAAGTGTGCGCTCCGAGATACCCACCGATCAGCGAACCGAGAACCAGGGCCGGTATCCAGCTCCACTGAATCTCGGCGACAGCGCCCATCGTTACAGCCCCGGTACCATTCCAGGCCAGCCCCACCGCCACCAGAGTCTGTGCCACAGCCAGCTTGTACTCCAGACCAAACCAATACACCAACCATAGTGTCACAAACAGACCCGACCCCGCAGACAACGAACCATTGGCAAAACCAATCAGCATCAACACGGCACCACCAATCATATAACCCATGGCGTTGCGGTGTTTGGCTTCTGTGACCTGTCCCAGGTCTGGCTTAAACCAGGAATACAGCGACAAACACAAGGTAAGTATGCCCAGAGCAATTTCCGCCTGCCGGGCAGGAACATCAATGATAAAAATGGCACCGGCAATGACACCCGGGGCACCGGCCAACGTAATCAGTGCCAGCAGAAACGGGCTGAGGTGGCCCTCGCGGATATGCCGTAACGTCGCCCCAAGCCCGAGTGCGACCGAGGCAACTTTATGAGTTGCCAAAGCCAGAGGAAACGGCAGCCCCATAAAAATAATGATGGGCAGCTGAATCAGACCAGCCCCACCACCAGCCAGTGCTGAGAACCAGTTGGCAACGATGGCAACCACCAAAAGAATCAGTTGTCCTATATAATCCATAAACGATATTCAGAAACTGTTTTAAGAAACTGTTTTAAGAAACGATCAACACACAAGAGAATGCTTATGACGTACGCCCTGTACTATTACGACGCCTGTCCTTTCTGCCAGCGGGTTCTGGCTGCCCTGCCATCGGTCAACGTCGAGGTGGAAAAACGCAATGTACTGAAGCAACCTGAATTCCGCCAGCAACAGGTCAGTGCCACTGGCCGGACTCAGGTACCCTGCCTGCTGATTGAAAACGACGGTAAAGAAGAATGGCTGTTTGAGTCGTCGGATATTGTCCGCTACCTCAAATCCCTTTGAGCTGAGCCACCACCTCAGGTGACAACAACATACGGCGCACGGTTTCGACCACCGCCTGCGTCTGCGCATCGACTTCCAGGTTGATGCGGTCACCCGTCTGCACCATACCGAAGGTGGTGACATCCCGGGTTTCCGGAATCAGGTGTACAGAAAAACGCTTATCTTCAACTTCAGCAATGGTCAGGCTGCAACCATTCAACGCCACAAAGCCCTTGTCCAGAATAAAGGGTGCCAGATGTTCAGGGCGCTCAAACCAGACCACCAGGTTGTCGGCACTTTCAATCACATCCAGTACGGCAACGGTATCCATCACATGGCCAGACAGCACATGGCCACCGATTTCATCACCGTATTTCGCAGCACGTTCGATGTTCACAATCGAACCTTCCTGCAGGTCACCAAGGTTCGTCACTTTCAGTGTCTGATCAATCGCATTAAAGCTGACACGGGTACCCGCCTGACTGGTCTCAAATTCGCGCACCGTCAGACAGGTGCCGTTAATGGCAACTGAAGCACCATTCTGCAGTCCCCCAGCCATCAGCGGCGGGAAATCAAACATCAGGGTCGCAAAGTCATCTTTGCGCTCAATTTTGGACACAGGTAAGCGTGTCTGGACGATTCCGGTAAACATCAGTGGCCCCTCCCGTAACAGAGCCCGGCATTATGCACTATACTGGCCAGAGTATGTAAATAACGTCAGAGATGTGTGGTGGACGTCAAAAAGACAGGTCTTATTTTGTCCGGCGGTGGAGCACGGGCCGCCTATCAGGTCGGTGTGCTCAAAGCAGTTCATAAAATTCTGCCTCGAGGGCATTACAACCCCTTTGATGTCATCTCAGGCACATCCGCTGGCGCCATCAACGGCGTCGGCCTGGCGAGTTACGCCAACCATTACCGCATCGGCATTAAGCACCTTGAGCGCATCTGGACACAGTTCAGCTGCGACCAGATTTACCGCACTGACCTGCCCGGCGTCTCCGCCAGCCTGCTGCGTGCAATCCGCGCTCTGGTCATTGGTCGACGTTTCAAATACGAGCCCGCCTCCCTGTTGGATAACACCCCACTGAGAGAACTGTTGGCCGAAGCCATTAAGTTTGATCAGATTCAGGAGTCCATCGACAGTGGTGCTCTGCACGCCCTGGCCGTGAACTGCTCAGCACTGGATACCGGCGAATCCGTCGCCTTTTTTCAGGGGCATTACAGCATAGAAAACTGGGCCCGCCATCGTCGAATTGGTCGTCGCACGCGCATTACCCTGGATCATCTGGTGGCATCATCGGCGATTCCGACCATCTTTCCTGCGATTAAACTGCAGGGTGGCTATTACCTGGATGGCGCGGTACGTCAGCTGGCGCCGATCAGCCCAGCATTACACCTGGGTGCTGAAAAAATCATGGTGATTGGTGTCAGTGGTATCGCCCATAAACGCCGTCGCATTATTCGTCAGAACATCGCCTACCCCAGTCCGGCTAAGATCATGGGCCATATGATGAACGCGGCTTTCCTGGACAGTATGGAAGCGGATGTAGAGCGCCTGCTCCGTATTAACCGTACCCTCGAAAAAATTCCTCCCGAAATCCGCGAGTCCTCGGGTATGGAACTGAAAACCGTTGAGCTACTGGAAATCAACCCCAGCCGCCCGATTGATCAGCTGGCCGGTGAGTACGTTCATGAAATACCGAAAACCATCAAAATGATTTTTGGTGGCAGTGGTAATACCAGCCAGAGCGGCTCAGGCATACTGAGTTATTTGCTGTTCTCCGAAGGTTTCTGTAAGGCCCTGATTGACCTGGGTTACCACGACGCCATGGAACGCGCTGATGAAATCAAAGCCTTCTTTGCCGATCATTTTACTCAGCCAGAATCGTCACCGGCTGGCGAAGCGGTCAACGAAGCGTGAATCGCCCCCAGCGCATCGTCGTTCTGACCGGCGCTGGTATCTCAGCTGAGTCCGGCATTAACACCTTCCGTGATAACGGTGGTTTGTGGGAGAACCACCGTATGGAAGACGTCGCCACACCCGAAGCATTCGCCCGTGACCCTGGTCTGGTGCAGCGTTTTTACAATGCCCGCCGTGCTCAGTTAAATGACGTAAAACCGAATCCGGCACACCTTGCTCTGGCTGAATTTGAAAAAATCTTCGATGGCGAATGTCTGCTGGTTACCCAGAATGTTGATGACCTGCACGACCGTGCTGGCAGTCAGAACCTGATCCACATGCACGGCGAATTAAAAAAATCGCGCTGTACCCGCACCGATAAAATTTATGAACAGGTCGGTGACATCACAGAGACAACCCTGTGTGTCTGCTGTGGCACCCCGACCCTGCGACCGCACATCGTCTGGTTTGGCGAAATGCCATTAATGATGGATGAGATTTATCAGGCACTGGACCAGTGCGACCTGTTCCTGAGTATCGGAACGTCCGGGCATGTCTACCCGGCAGCGGGTTTTGTTGAAGTGGCCCGTCAGGCCGGTGCACGCACGGTAGAAATCAATAAAGAAGCATCACTGGGCATTGATCATTTTCAGGAAGCCATTCAGGGACTGGCATCCGTTGAAGTCCCAGCTTTTCTTAAGTCCATATAACCCGATAAACTTATAACCAGATTCCAGCACTTAATCTGATAACTCCAGCCTCTCGATAGCATCCAGCTGCGCCAGCAAACTTTCCTTTTCCGTCCGAGCAACCTCAAGCCAGCTGCGACCACTGAGACCACCGACCAGAGCATACAAAAAATTCATACTGGGTCGATGCTGGTCAGTTCCAGCCGCCAGCAGACACAGTCGCTGGTACGCCATCACAGGACCCGTTGCCTGCAACTCTGCCACACTATGGATACCCACCTTGCTCAACGACTCTTCGCTCTTTTCGCCAAGCCCGGGCAGATCGCGGATTCGTTGTGGTCCGGTTCCTGACATATCTCATCTCTCTCCTTTAAAACCTCTCCTTTAAAGCCTCTCCTTTAAAGTCTCAGCTACATTCTGTTTCTGGGAAAGGTGTCTGGCAATGATTTCTATATTAGAACAATATGATATATACTTATAACCATTATCTGATTTAAACAAACACGGTACTGAGATCATGATGATCATCATTGGCCTGATTACAGGACTGGCACTGGGACTGACCGGCGGCGGTGGCTCGCTGCTGGCGGTGCCTATGCTGGTGTATCTGGCCGGCATGCCGATGACCACGGCGGTGCCTGTGGCTCTGATCATCGTCGCGGGTTCAGCATTGGTGGGTACCCTTGAAGCTCTGAAATACCGTCTGCTCTATCTGACGCCTCTGCTGTTATTCAGTATCGGCGCAGGTCTGGCCACTCCGGTGGGTATCTATATCGGCGAGCTGTTTCAGGATTCTACCCGGCTGCTGCTGTTTTCTGCCCTGGCCATCGTGATTGCCATCCGTACGGTACGTAATATCTGGCTACGGCCGGATAAACCTGCACTAAGTGACAGCATGGACCCGAATCATGGCCCGGTGTGCCGCTTTTCAGCCACTGGCTGGTCATTCCGTTTTGGCTCGCTGTGCAGCACGTTTTTGGTCGTCGCAGGTGTCATCACCGGTCTGGCCAGTGGTTTCTTTGGTGTTGGCGGTGGCTTTCTCATCGTACCGGCGCTGATGTTTCTGTCGCAGATGAGCATGAGGCATGCTGTTGCCAATTCGCTGGCCATCATCACACTGATGGGGGTGAGCTCGACGATTTCGTCTTATCAGGTGCTCAGTGAAACCTGGCAGGTCTGGGCGCCTTATCTGATTATGGGTGCCATTGGCATGCTCATTGGCCGTGTGACTGCGCGCCGTATTCCGGTCGCTGCACTGCAGGGCACATTTGGAATCGTATTGTTTTTTACCGCCGTACTGACCGGCTATCTGACACTGGTCCGCTAACAATAGACTGACCAGAACACATCCGTGAACCTGATCTGCAGAAGAGGATCAGAATTCACTGAGAGGCAAAGCCTGAAAAAGGAGTAAATCATGATTTTCCGCCAGTTATTTGATGCCGATACCGGTACATACACTTACCTGATGGCCAGTGGCAAAGGCCGCGAGGCCGTACTGATTGATCCGGTGATTGAACACACGGATATGTACCTGACGTTAATCGATCAACTGGGTATTAAGCTGGTGCGCGCAATGGATACTCACGTTCACGCCGACCACATTACCGCACTTGGATCACTGCGCGAGAAAACCCACTGCATCACCAACCTGGGTGAGCAGACGGATGCCGAGTGTGTCAGTGAGACCTTT
>JBPEXS010000209.1:0-1140 GCA_052031325.1 Thalassolituus sp.
CGACATCAGAGCATAACCTGAGACACATAAACGCGCGGCCATTATTCAATGGCAGCCGTGCCAATCAGCGACGCTTATTACCGCCCTTGCGGGCATTACCGCGCTTAAGACCCGTATTCGGACGCGGCGTGTAATTACGACCGCCTTTTGCAGCCGGTTCTTCAGCGGGCACCAGGGCATTTTTTCCACTGCCGATCAGGTCCTGACGACCGATGCGGGTCAGTTCTTCACGCAGCGAAGGCCAGCTTTTCGGATCGTGATAACGCAGGAAAGCCTTGTGCAGACGACGCTCGTTCAGGTCACGCGGAATGTGCATCTTCGCTGACTTATAACTCATGCGCTTCAGCGGGTTGCGCTGCGAATGGTACATGGCCGTGGCCAGAGCCATCGGCGACGGGTAGAAGGTCTGCACCTGATCGACGCGGAATTTATTGCGCTTCAGCCACAGTGCCAGATTCATCATATCCGTTGTTTCAGTGCCCGGATGCGCCGCAATAAAGTACGGAATCAGGTACTGCTCTTTGCCCGCTTCTTTCGAGAACTTATCGAACATGCGCTTGAAGTTGTCATAGGTGCCCATGCCTGGCTTCATCATTTTGCTGAGCACGTTCTGTTCGGTGTGTTCCGGCGCAATCTTCAGATAACCGCCCACATGGTGCGTCACCAGCTCGCGCACGTATTCCGGATCTTCCACCGCCAGGTCATAACGCAGACCTGAGGCAATGGCGATACGTTTTACCCCCGGAATCTGCCGGGCAGCACGGTAGAGTTCGGTCGTCGGCTTGTGGCTGGTTTCCAGGTTTTTACAGATACCCGGATACACACACGACAGACGACGGCAGTTTTTGAGGATGGTTTCGCTTTTGCACTTAAGGAAGTACATGTTCGCGGTCGGGCCACCCAGATCTGAAATGGTGCCGGTAAAGCCAGGAACCTTGTCGCGGATCTCTTCAATTTCGTTGAGGATCGACTCCTGCGAGCGGCTCTGAATGATGCGGCCTTCGTGTTCGGTGATGGAACAGAAGGTACAGCCACCGAAGCAGCCACGCATGATGTTCACCGAGAAACGGATCATCTCATACGCGGGAATTTTGGCATCGCCATAGCTCGGGTGCGGTACACGGGCGTAAGGGAAGCCAA
>JBPEXS010000021.1:0-1321 GCA_052031325.1 Thalassolituus sp.
TCTCAGTGCTGGTATAGCAGACATCGTAAATATTGAAGCTCAGTGTCTTGGTCAGGTTGTTAAACCCGTGCAGTCTCAGCTTTTCGTTCAAAACATATCCCCCAAATCGGACACCCCTGCAGCAGGGAATTTACGCGACCTCGATCAGCTCGTGGCTGTGTGTAATTTCAACGCCGGCCTGTTCCAGCATGATGGATGCTGAACAGTATTTTTCGGCAGACAAGGATACGGCACGCTCAACCGCGGAAGGCTTTAGCGCCCGGCCACTGACTTTGAAGTGCACGTGGATTTTCGTAAACACGGCCGGGATTGCATCTGCGCGTTCGGCTTCGATTTCAGCGATGCAGTCATGCACATCCAGTCGTTGTTTTCTGAGAATGCTCATCACATCAAAATTGGTACAGCCACCCAGACCGAGCAGCAGCATCTCCATCGGACGCACGCCCATATTGCGGCCTCCGTGATCTTCCGGACCATCCATTACCACGGAATGGCCACTGCCGGATTCACCAATGAACATGGCCCCATCGACCCATTTTACGGTTGCTTTCATGACTGCGGTTCCCCAGATTCTCGCGAACGCGGAGCTTACCACTTTTGTCCCGCTTTGACGCCCCCCGACGACATATATCAACTGAAAGCGATAAAAGGTATTAGGGTGGTTCAACTGCTATCTTTCATCAGTGATAATCAGATCACAGTTCGAGCGAGAGATTGATATGATTCTTCCACGCATTCCCTCTATTCATGCGCCACTTGAGCCATTTCTTGCCCAATGTACCCGTCGTGAATACCCGGCCCGGTCACTGCTGATCAACGCCGGAGAAGACAACAAAACCCTGTACTACCTGATGAAAGGCTCTGTCGCTGTCACCATCGACGGTGATGATGATCATGAGATGATCATGGCCTACCTGAACGAAGGTGACTTTTTCGGTGAGACGGGTCTGTTTGACGACGAGGTCAACAAAGGCGAAGCCAGTGTCCGCGCCAAAACGGCCTGTGTGGTGGCAGAGATTTCTTACGACCGCTTCCGCGAACTGGTGAAGTCCGATTCAGAACTGCTTTTCCGCGTTTTTGCTCAGACCGCTGAGCGACTGCGACGCACCACCCGCAAAGCCGTTAACCTGGCCTTCCTGGATGTCACCGGGCGCATCGCTGCTACCCTGCTCGATCTTTGCAAACAGCCAGACGCCATGACGCACCCGGATGGCATGCAGATTCGCATCACCCGCCAGGACATCGGCCGCATCGTAGGCTGCTCACGTGAAATGGCAGGCCGCGTACTGAAGAGCCTGGAAGAACAGAATCTGATCAGTGT
>JBPEXS010000210.1:0-3506 GCA_052031325.1 Thalassolituus sp.
AAGATCGTCTGATTAACCAACGGCGTTAAAGCATGAGCGAAACGGACGTACAGAACAGCGCAGACTCTCCGGAGGAAGCCTCGCAAAAGGTCTCTGAACGAGAATCAAAAGCTGCAACAAAAGAAACCCTGTCGCGACAGGGTGAGATGCCGTTCGCACTCGTTCAGGGTCAGCCGATGACCCAGCTGCCGCTGGATCTGTACATACCGCCGGATGCGCTGGAAGTGATTCTGGAGCAGTTTGAAGGCCCGCTCGATCTCTTGCTCTATCTGATCCGTAAGCAGAACCTCGATATTCTTGAGGTGCATGTGTCGGAGATCGTTGAGCAGTACATGCAGTACATTGAGCTGATGCAGGCCCTGCAGCTTGAGCTGGCTGCTGAATACATGGTGATGGCGGCCATGCTGGCAGAAATCAAAAGCCGTATGCTGCTGCCACGTCACTCGGAAGACGGCGAAGAGGGTGATGAAGAAGATCCGCGCGCAGAGCTGATCCGTCGATTGCAGGAATATGAGCGTTTTCGTACGGCCGCTGAAGAACTGGATGAACTGCCGCGTCTGGAGCGTGATGTCTTTACCGCCAAAGTCGATGCTCCCGAGCGCATTCAGGAACGCGTGCATCCGGATGTGGATATGCGTGAACTCATGCTGGCGATGGCCGGTGTTATGCGCCGGGCCGAGCGATTTGAGCATCATGAAGTGGCCCGTGAGCAGCTCTCCACCCGTGAGCGTATGAGCGATGTTCTCGAACAGTTGCAGGCTGGCCATTTTGTGCCCTTCCGCCAGTTGTTTACCCCGGAAGAGGGCAAACTCGGCGTGGTGGTGACCTTTCTCGCCATTCTGGAGCTGATCAAAGAATCCCTGATTGATATTGTCCAGCACGAAGTGCTGGGTGCCATCCACGTCAAACTGAGAGGTCCACATGTCGACGCCAGTGCTGAAGAACATTCTTGAAGCCGCCATGATGGCCGCAGGAACGCCGCTGTCACTGGAGCGTTTTCAGACCCTGTTTGATGAAGAGGTCATGCCCTCAAAAGAGGAACTGCGCACTGCTCTGACAGAGCTTGAACAGGATCTGACGGGGCGCGGTATCGAACTGAAGCAGGTGGCTTCAGGCTATCGTCTGCAGGTCAGCGGTGTGACGGCGAATCATGTTGCACGCCTGTGGGAAGAAAAGCCGCAGCGTTATACCCGGGCACTGCTGGAGACTCTGGCGTTGATTGCCTACCGTCAGCCGCTGACCCGTGGTGATATTGAAGACGTGCGTGGTGTGGTGGTGAGTTCCAACACCATCAAAACCCTGATGGAGCGTGACTGGATACGGGTTGTTGGCCATCGGGATGTACCGGGGCGCCCGGCCATGTACGCGACTACGCGCGAGTTTCTCGATTACTTTGGTCTGGCCTCGCTTGAGGAGTTGCCATCACTGGCAGAAATCCGCGAACTGGATGACGCCAACCGTCGTCTTGAGCTGGGCGATGACGCTGAAGCGCGCAAAGCCACCCCGGACAGCTACAGTTTCACCAGTGACGAAGAACGAGAAGAGCGCGGTGCCACCGTACTGAATGACACCTCAGATGACCTGGAAGAAGCCGAAGCGCTGTTGCGCAAGGTCGAAGACAATGTCTTTGAGCCGGTCGAAAACAAAGGCGAGCCACGCAAAGTCCGCGACCTGAGTCAGATCCTGCAGCGCCTGGAAGAGCAGAACCGCTCCGCGGAGACTGAGCAGGACAATAACGACAGCGCGGATGAAAGCTCAGGCTCCGAAACCGACGGCGAAGACGCCGTTGCCGAATCCTCCGTGTCCGACGGCATTGGCAGCAATGACGCCGACACATCCCAGAAAGACGGATAATCCATCAATGAATGAACGTATACAGAAACTGCTGGCCCAGGTTGGCGTTGGTTCCCGCCGCGAAATCGAGCGCTGGATCAGCGAAGGCCGCATCAGCGTCAATGGCGAAAAAGCCACCCTTGGCGATCGCGCCTCCCGCCATGATGATGTGCGGGTCGATGGTCGCAAAATAGACCTGTCCGAGACCGGTCGCTCTGTACGCGTGATCGCTTACAACAAGCCGGTCGGTGAAGTCTGTACCCGCAACGATCCGGAAGGTCGCCCGACCGTCTTTCAGCATTTACCACGAACCAAGAAAGAGCGCTGGATCAACGTCGGCCGACTCGATATCAACACCAGTGGCCTGCTGCTGTTCACCACCAGTGGTGATCTTGCGAATAAACTGATGCACCCATCATCAGGCATCGACCGTGAATACGCCGTGCGCGTGCGTGGCGAAATCGACGACGCCATGATTGAACGCATGAAAGAAGGCGTACTGCTCGAAGACGGCATGGCCCGTTTTACCGATGTGCGTTACTTCGATGGCGAAGGCCAGAACAAGTGGTATCACGTTGTGGTGATGGAAGGTCGTAACCGCGAAGTCCGCCGCCTCTGGGAAAGCCAGGGCGTCGAAGTCAGCCGCCTGAAGCGTGTGCGCTATGGCTGTATCTTTATGCCATCGAATATTCCGGTTGGTACCTGGGTCGAGCTGAGTCAGAAAGAAGTGAATGACCTGACTGATATGACCGGAATGGAGCGTCAGCGTAAGCGCCGTATGAGTGTTAAAGAGAAAGATGAATTTAAGCGTGCCGCCAAGCGGCAGAAGATTCGCCAGACGGCGGGTCGGCGCAAAAAGCCGCAGTAAGTTGCTGTGACGCCGCAGGGCGTTTTGGTCGTTTCAGAAGCCCGCGAAAGCGGGTTTTTGTTTTTTGGGTTAAAGCTTAATGTCGATGGAGGTACGTCGTCATTGCGAGCGGTAGCGAAGCAATCCAGAGGGTAGGTTGGGATAGTGGAGCGTATCCCCACGATCATCCGTCTCCTCTTAATACCTATCATTTTTTTTGATTAACTGGCTTTGCGAATATGAGCGTCATTGCGAGCGTTAGCGAAGCAATCCAGAACCGGGGCTTTGATTTTTAACAACGGCATTTTATGGCTTTGATTATTCGCTCCTGGGAGGAATGCCTCCTCCCGGCGCGGGCCCACCCTCCTGCTTCGCGCTGAGTTACTCGCTATTTCACGCCATTCTGCCAACTCGCGACGGCCACGGAACGATTCGGCATCCTGCCTCAGCGTCCCTTTCTCGACGTCCTGTCTCGAAGACCTGCTCGTTCTTGAATGTCGTGGCTCGTAACAGGCGCACCAAAACCAGAAACACCATGAACAAAAATAAAATCACTGAGGGCCTCGACGTTGACGTTGTCAGGTTTGTTTAAACAAGAGTCGATGCCCCCAGTGATTTTTAATAATTAACAAATGTCGCTGGTTGAAATGCGCCTCCGGAAGTCGCCGGTTTTCTGAAGAAATTACGAAAATGCGAGGCAGGACGCCGAGCAAGGCTGCGAGGAACATGGACGTTCCTTGCAGTCGTGTTTCAGGAATTTCAGAAGAAAACCGGGAACACGACTTCGGAAAGCGCGAAGCAGGAGGGTGGGCCCGCGCCGGGAGGA
>JBPEXS010000211.1:0-8465 GCA_052031325.1 Thalassolituus sp.
CCGTGGCGGTTCGAGTCCGCCCGCCGCTACCATCCTCTTTCCCTGCGGTTTCGTATTCAGTCCATCCCATGAATGTGTCCGACTTCCACTTTGACCTACCGGACGAGCTGATCGCCCGCTATGACCTGCTCGGCCTGCCCCTTGAACCTGTCTATACCGCAAGACTGTTGCTGGCACTCGAAACCCAGCAGCAGAAAGGGCTGCTCAGGGACAGAAAACGCTTACTGATTCATACCGGTGGCCTGCAGGGCCGGCGGGGTTACTCTCAGCTGACGTCTGAGTCATCTGCCGCTGCCCACTGATCAGAAACCACCATCCAGCGCTCTGCTTCACACCAGAAGTGCGTCTGCTCCTGATCTGCTTTCAACTTAGGTTCCACTCTGGCAACACACACAGACGACGACAGATGTTGAAAATGCAGCTGCAGGTAATCCGTGAGTTCAGCCGCACTGATGGAAAAACCAGCCAATACCGGGCTCATCCATTCGGGACGCGACAGCACGTACCAGCGGCTATCCACTTTCTGATCAAGGCAAGCGGGCAACTGACTGATGCTGCACCAGTAGCCGCGCCAGTGATGTGGATTCACCGCCTCTGGCAGGGTGATCCTGGCGTTCGTGCTGTCGGCCAGCGGGTAAAACAGGCAACCGCGCATCAGCGCCCGTGAGCGTATGTCTCTCTGTGTGCTGACCGTTTCTGGTGCTATGTCCGTCAGCAGGATGCCCTGGGCAGCGGCACGTTCCGGCAGAGTCAGCTGCTGCGATCGGGTGTGGGCCAGTTTCTGGTCGAGACGGTCACGGCGGTTTGGTCCGACCCAGCCATTGGGAGTACCCAGATAAAATTTCAGGGCCAGCTCCAGGTGCAGGGTGTGATCCGCTCGTGGAATCAACAGATCCAGTTCACCCAGCGTCGAATCCGGAGCGGTAATCTGCAGGTTCGCTACGTAGGGCACTGCAGAAGATGTCAGCGCCCGGTGCCACAGCTCTTCAAAGCGGAAACCCAGACGCATACTGGAAAAGCCGTTCTCTATGTCGGCCCCGTTCAGCAGGCTCTGCGGCGTAAGCTCCGGCAGTTCTGCATCCAGCTCCACGCCCCAGTCGCAGTCCAGCAGATCCGGCCCGAACAGACTCCACAGAAGGCCTCGTGAGACTTTGTCGTGGTTATCAAAGAACGTCTGGTCTGTACTCAAGGGGGCAGGTAACAAGTGTCGCTCCATCTGTGGTATAACGGCGGCAGGTTGCAATGACTGGATTATTCGGAGGTTACCAGTTTCTGATGGAAGAATTCCGCAATATCGGCATCATCGGCCGACTGAACAGCAATAAGGTTATCGACACCATCCGCCGTCTGTCGCGCTATCTGCTGGATGAGGGTTACCACACAATTCTGGATGACCGCATTGCGGAAGTCATGCCGGGCCATGGCATGCAGGTGTGCAACGTTTCCATGCTGGGTGAGATCTGCGATATCGTCATCGTAGTCGGAGGCGACGGCAGTCTGCTGGGTGCGGCCCGTGCTCTGGCAAGGTTCAATACGCCGGTACTGGGTATCAACCGCGGCCGTCTGGGCTTTCTCACTGACATCAGCCCGGATGAGGATATGTTTGCAAGCGTCCAGGCGGTGCTGGATGGCGAATACGTCGAAGAGCGCCGCTTCCTCCTCGATGCCGAAGTGAAACGTGACGGTAACCCGATTGGCTCAGCCACTGGTCTGAACGACGTTGTCCTGCACCCGGGCAAATCCGCCCGTATGATTGCCTTTGAACTCTTTATCGAAGGCCAGTTTGTGTATTCCCTGCGCGCTGATGGTCTGATCGTATCCACACCGACCGGCTCTACGGCTTACGCACTGTCCGGTGGTGGCCCTATCATGCATCCCAAACTGGATGCCCTGGCACTGGTGCCTATGTTCCCGCACACCCTGTCGAGCCGCCCGATCGTGGTCGATGGCAATAGCGAGATCAAGATCATCGTTGATTCGTCTCAGGCGCTGTACCCAACGGTCAGCTGTGATGGTCAGACCCACATACCCTGTGCCCCGGGCGACAGTATCACCATCCGTAAAAAGGCCCACAAGCTGAAACTGATTCATCCGAAAGGTCATAACTTCTACGAAATCTGCCGCACTAAACTGGGCTGGAACAGCAGCAACCTCGGAGAATAAGATGCAACAGGGGTACGATCTGATCGGGGACATCCACGGCTGTGGAGAAACCCTGATCAAGCTGCTGGAGCAGATGGGCTACACCAAGAAAAAAGGCGTGTATCAGCACCCGAAGCGCAAGGTGGTGTTTCTGGGTGATATCGTTGACCGCGGGCCGCACATCCGTCTCGCCTGTCATGTGGTGCGTGATATGGTCGAGGCCGGTCACGCCGATATCGTCATGGGTAACCACGAATACAATCTGGTGACCTATCTGACTGAGGCGCCACCGG
Organism: Thalassolituus sp.; assembly: GCA_052031325.1. Classification (GTDB taxonomy): domain Bacteria; phylum Pseudomonadota; class Gammaproteobacteria; order Pseudomonadales; family Oceanobacteraceae; genus Thalassolituus. The sequence goes on from JBPEXS010000211.1 coordinate 2,436, forward strand.
GCATCCGTCAGCCGTATCTGCGTCCGCACACGCCGCGTAACACCTTCATCGTCGAACAGACGCTGGATCAGTTTGCCAATTACCCGCACGAGTTTAACGACTTTCTCGACTGGTTCCTGACCATTCCTCTGTTCCGCGAGTACGAAAACTTCCGTGTGGTTCACGCCTGCTGGGATCTGGACATGATTCCCCAGTATCTGGAGCGTTACGGCACCAATATGATCCGCAAGGACATGCTGGCCGAGTCGGTGCAGACCGACTCATTCCTGTATCAGTTTCTCGACCGTATTCTGCGTGGCACCAGTCTGCGCCTGCCGGATAACCGCACCATCACCTCGAAAGATGGCATGGTGCGTAAATTCTTCCGCGCCAAATTCTGGGAGATGGATCCGCAGCATTATCAGGATGTGGTGTTCCAGCCAGATCCACTGCCGGAAGACATTGCCTACGGTCTGCTGAGTGAAGACGAAAAGAACCAGCTGCTGTACTACGGCCCGGATGAAAAACCGCTTTTTATCGGTCATTACTGGATGTCAGGCCTGCCGGCCCCCATTATGCCGAATATCGCATGTCTGGATTACAGTGCGGTTAAATACGGTCGTCTGGCGGCTTATCGTATGGACAATGAAACGTCCCTGCAGACCAACAAGTTCACCTGGATCAAAGTCGAGAAGCCGGAACGGTATCAGTAATGCAACCTCTGGCCGTAATCGAAGCGCCACTGTCGGTAGATCTGTCGCCGCTTACTCGTCACCTGTGGGCTGAACGGGTGGTACACCGCGTGGTGGAAAGCGGAGACAAACAGATACTGCTGCTGGCTGATCCGGCAGACGTAGACCGTATCCGTGAACTGCTTGAAGACTGGCAGAACGGCAACCTGTCTGAACCGGCTGCGCAGGTGCCCGTGCCTGGCGGCTCAGTCGTCGATCGCCTTAAGTCCACCCCCCTGACGCTGAGCCTGATTCTCTTACTGATCGGGGTGTTCGGTTGGCAACACATCAGCAGCGACTGGGTAGTCTGGCTGCAGAACGGCGAAGCTCTGTGGCCAGACGCCCGCAATCAGTTTTCGACCTACGCCGAGCTGGGGCTCTGGGGCTTATGGCGCCATACCCTTCTGCATCTGAGTTTTCTGCATCTGGTGTTCAACCTGACCTGGCTGCTGGTTCTTGGGCGTGCCATGGAAAGGCAGGGTGAGCATGTGGCCATCCTGGCGCTGTTCCTGTTTTGCGGCCTGTCTGGCAGTGTTCTGCAATGGTGGTTAGCGGGCCCGGCTTTTGGCGGGGTATCGGGTGTGGTGTATGGCATGACCGCCTGGACCGGCTTGCGACAGGCAAAATTCGGGGTACCCTATGGCATACCCAAAGCATTATTGGGCTTTATTGTCTTCCTGATGCTATTGACCATTGCTGGCGATACCCTGATCCCCGGACTCAGCGGTGTCGCCAACGGCGGCCATCTTGGAGGTCTGCTCTGCGGCTTTCTGCTGGCGTTTGTCTGGCCGGTGACCGTTTCTGCCCGAACAAAAGAATGATGAGAAACCGATGAATCTTGATGACCTGATCCGCTCGCTCACCCCCGAGGTGTACGAGAATCTGAAAAACGCCGTGGCCACCGGCCGCTGGCCTAATGGCCGTAAGCTGGAAGCCGGACAGCGTGAACTCTGCATGGAGGCGGTTATCTGGTATGAAAATACCAATAATATTCCGTCTGAGCAGCGGGTCGGTTATATCGACCTGGGCTCAAAAGCGAAGAAGGGCAGTGACGGCCCGGACGAACAGATTCTTACCATCAAATAAGCGACAACCGTAATCGTGACAGAACCGACGAGTTACAGTGGCCATCTCGACAAAATGCGCATCGCCCCGGGAGAACCGGTCGAATATTCAGCCATACTCAGTGATCAGCGTATCCCTCTGAATGCCTGGCTGGGCAAACCCATCACCCTGAGCTGGTCAGGCAGAATTACCTGCTGTGCCTGTGGCCAGAACACCAATAAAAGCTTCAATCAGGGCTATTGCTACCGCTGTTTCACTAAGCTGGCAGAGTGCGATTCGTGCATTATGAGCCCGGAAAAGTGTCATTATCATCAGGGTACCTGCCGTGACCCGCAGTGGGGCGAGCGCGTCTGCTTTAACGATCATATCGTTTATCTGGCCAACTCATCCGGATTAAAGGTGGGGATTACGCGTATGAAGAACATGCCGTCGCGCTGGCTGGATCAGGGCGCCGGTCAGGCCTTACCTGTGGTACGGACGGCCAGCCGTATGCTCGCCGGACAGATCGAAGACATATTGCGCCGTGATATCTCAGACCGCACCAACTGGCGGGCTATGCTCAAAGATGATGCTGCAGAGATTGACCTGTTGGCAGAGCGTGAGCGTCTGCGCGAGCTGTTCAGTGATGAGCTGGATGCTCTGAACCAGGACGCCGGACCTGCCGGATTTAACTGGCTGCTGCACGAAAAAGAGCGCAGTTTCACCTACCCAGTGAGCCAGTATCCGGATAAAGTGGTAAGTCTTAATCTGGATAAAACGCCTGAGGTTTGCGGACGCCTTATGGGAATTAAGGGCCAGTATCTGATACTGGATACCGGCGTGATCAACCTCAGGAAATACACATCCTATGATGTGACACTGACACTCGGCGAACCCGCCTGATTGCGTGATGATATTCAGGGTGACTCAGGCAGTCGTCACCCTTCAGGAGATAAGATAATGCGTGATGCTCAACCTTCAGCGATAAAACTTTCTGAATATCAGCCACCGGAATACGAGGTACTGACTACACACCTGGTGTTCCGCCTGGAAGATGATCATACCCTGGTGACCTCGACTCTGGCGCTGAGCCAGACAGGCTCAAGCGGCGTTCTGACGCTGAATGGCCTCGAACTGGAACTGGTGTCGATCTCTCTGGATGGCGCTCCGCTGGATGAGTCCCGTTACAGCCTGGCCGATGAAACCATGACCATCACCGGCCTGGGTGCGTCGCATACCCTCACGGTTGAGACGCGCATTTATCCGGCGCAGAACACCGCGCTTGAAGGCCTGTACCGCTCAGGCGGCATGTACTGTACTCAGTGCGAAGCTGAAGGTTTCCGCCGCATTACCTACTACCCGGACCGCCCTGATGTGATGTCTGTGTTCACCACCGAAATCATCGCCGATGCCGATCAGTACCCGGTGATGCTGTCGAATGGTAACCCCGTCAGTGAAACGGTCGAAGGCGGCAAACGCCATGTTGTCTGGCACGACCCCTTCAAAAAGCCTGCTTATCTGTTTGCGCTGGTGGCCGGTGACCTAAAAGTGCTGGAAAACACCTACACCACCTGTTCCGGCCGTGAAGTCACGCTGAAAATCTTTGTTGAGCCGCAGAACATCGATAAAACCGAATACGCCATGGATGCGCTCAAGCGCTCCATGACCTGGGATGAAGAAGTCTACGGCCGTGAGTACGACCTCGATATCTTTATGATCGTTGCCGTCGATGATTTCAATATGGGCGCGATGGAGAACAAAGGTCTTAACATCTTTAACTCCTCCTGTGTGCTGGCCAACCCGACCACCGCCACCGATGCCACCTACCTGCGCATTGAAGCGATTGTGGCGCACGAGTACTTCCACAACTGGTCGGGCAACCGCGTGACCTGTCGTGACTGGTTCCAGCTGAGCCTGAAAGAGGGCTTTACCGTTTATCGTGATGCCATGTTCTCATCAGACATGAATTCACCGACGGTCAAGCGGGTCGAAGACGCCAGCATCCTGCGCACCGTACAGTTCGCTGAAGACGCCGGCCCGATGGCGCACCCGGTGCAGCCAGACAGCTACATCGAAATTTCCAACTTCTACACCGTCACTATTTATGAAAAAGGTGCAGAAGTGGTGCGTATGTATCACAAGATTCTCGGTGACGAGGGCTTCCGCAAAGGCACCGACCTGTATTTTGACCGCCACGACGGTCAGGCTGTCACCATCGAAGAATTCGTCAAAGCGATGGAAGACGCCAACGACATCGACCTGACTCAGTTCCGCCGCTGGTATAAGCAGGCGGGTACACCGGTCGTCGATGTGCTGACCCAATACAACAGCGGCAGCGGCGAACTGCTGCTGACCCTGCGTCAGCACACTCCGGACACCCCGGGGCAGACGGACAAACAGCCACTGTGGATTCCGGTACAGCTGGGCCTGATCGGTTCTGATGGTAAAGACCTCAAAGTCCGCATTAATGAGCGCGAAGACTGGAACAGCGACAGCCAGGTGCTGCACTTTAAAGAGCGTGAAAAAACCTACACCTTCACCGGCCTGGAAGAAGAGCCTGTGGTATCGCTGTTCCGCGATTTCTCCGCCCCGGTGAAAGTGAATTACGAACAGACCCGTAAAGCGCTACGCTTTATGCTGGCCAATGACAGCGACGGCTTTAACCGCTGGGATGCCGGCCAGCGTCTGATGCTGCAGTGGATGGATTACTCCCGCCGAGGAGTATTCGGCCTGCGTGAAGAGGACATCAAGGTACTGACTGGTCTGCTCAAGGATGAAAGTCTCGATCCGGCCATGGTGGCGTATCTGCTGACCCTGCCATCCGAGTCTTATATCGCCGAGTTCTCGAAAGAGATTGATCCGCTGGTCATTCATCACTCGCGCAAGCACGTGTCCGAGTCGCTGGCGACCACACTGCAGACCTCGTTCCAGGAATGCTATGAGCGTCTTAATGTGGCCGCTGAATACCAGCCAGTTCCTGAAGATATGGCGCGCCGTCAGCTGAAAAACCTGGCCCTGTCTTACTGGGCACAGGCAACAGAGCAGGGCCTGGCAGCCGCCGAAGCTCAGTTCGCTTCTGCCAACAACATGACCGATGAAATGGCGGCGCTGAAAGCCATCGTCAACAGCGGTGACTGGGATAAAGCCCAGCAGGCACTGGATACCTTCTACGACCGCTGGAAGCACGATTCACTGGTGGTGAATCAGTGGCTGACGGTGCAGTGTGGATCTCCGGTGATGGGCACGGTTGAGCACGTCGAAGCACTGCTTAAACACGAGGCCTTTGACTGGCGTAATCCGAACAAGGTGCGCTCTGTGATCGGAGCGTTTGCTAATCAGGCGCTGTGTCACTTCCACTCGTCGGATGGTCTGGGTTATCGCCTGCTGGCCGACGCCGTTATCCGCCTGAATGCATCGAATCCACAGATTGCGGCGCGCATCATTACACCTCTGACCCGCTGGAAACGTGTGGTTGAACCGCACTCTGCGATGATGCGTTCTGAGCTGGAGCGTATTATGCGCCAGGAAAAACTGTCAAAAGACGTGTACGAAGTGGTCAGCAAAAGCCTGGCCTGAGCCCTGTGATTCCGGTGTGCTGCAGCACACCGGTGACCTGATCTGAGAGTATTATGAAAAGCCCGCTGGGTCTTGAAGCCCGTCTGCCTGCCATTGACATCGTTAAAGAGTCTGCTGTGAAAATGTGGCAGCAGCGTCAGCAGGTACTGCAATTGTTTCTGCCGGTCATTCTGGTGATGACCATGATCGATTTCCTCAATATTACTTACTTCACTCCGGCTGAGCCGGTACCGGGTGAGCTGCCTCCGGTTGAGAGCATGGCCGCCAATCTGCTGGGGCTGCTGTTTACCCTGCTGATGGCCACCGCCGCGCATAAATTTACCCTGCTGGATTCAGCTTATTGGCCAAAAACGGCCCTGCACCTGCCGGGGCGCAATGAAGTCCGTTACTTTGTGCGCTTCCTGCAGTTGGTGGTGATAGCGGCCGCTGTGGTGGTGATTGCCAGTCTGCCGTCTTACGCCATCGGGCCTCCGGTCGGTGATGTGGTGCAGATGTTTGGTATTTTCTTCGCCATTTACGTGCTGGCACGTCTGTCGGTGACCCTGCCCGAGATCGCACTGGGCCACCGCAGCTCGCTGAGCCGGGCCTGGGCCATGAGTAAAGACAATGGTGGTGCGCTGGTGCTGCTGGTGGTGATTCTGCCCGTCGTACTGACCCTGCCGGTGACCATTATGGCGGTCTTTTCAGACGACTTGCTGGT
>JBPEXS010000212.1:0-4306 GCA_052031325.1 Thalassolituus sp.
AGCTGAGCGGTTTTGCCGCCCAGGCGAGCACCCGCAGTGGCAAGCTGGTGGACATTGTTGCAGTAGTCAGTAGGCTGCCAGCCAGAAAAGAACGTGCCAAGACCACCATGCTGCTGGGACAAATCGCTGAGCATACGTGCGTTGTCGCGGATCGTTTTGATCTTCATCCAGTTACGGATCAGATCGGTGTTTTTGAGGGTGTTTTCCAGTGCTTCATCCGTCATGGCCGCACAGTGGGTCAGATCAAAGCCATAAAAGGCTTCTTCAAAAGCTGGCCACTTGTCATCCACCACCTTCCAGTTGAATCCGGCCTGAAACACCGACTTGCTGAAGTCAGACAGCCATCGGTCATCGGCTACTGCCTGAATGGTAGCGGGACTGGCGGGTTTAGAGAGTCGTTGTTCCAGTGCGCTGGCGCTGCCTGCACGGTCAGTGGCGAGTGCTTCAATCACAGAGAAAGGAGTCATCAGGCATCCTTGTTCCATTGGGAGGATGCCCGTTATAGCACTGCAATGTGACTGCCTGCCAGTGACAGCAGGCAGGTCTTTAGCAAGGAGGGGAAGGGATGGTAATCGTTATTTCAGGTTTTCTCAGGGGCTTCAGAGCTGAGCCGGCGTGCCAGTTCGTCTTCAATCCGGTTTTCTGCCATTCGCTTCATAACCTGTGAAACCGCAACCGTAATTGCCCCACCAAACAGTATCACCCGCGCCAGGGTTGAGTCCATGCTGGGCTGCAGAACCCAAAGAGCACCGACACCGACGACAGCGGCAAAACCCAGAAAGGTGATGGTGTTATAGAGCGAATCCACCGAGTGATAAGCCACGTGTGCCATCTCGACATGATCACGATACTCTTCGTTGGTCTCATAAAGAATATCTTCCGTGTGCATGCCGCAGCTTGGGCAGGCATCGGCACGGTCAGAGAATTGCTGACTACACTCGGTACAACAGATCAGAGCCATGACATAAACCTAAACAGATAGTGGATGATTTAGGTTTAGTTGAGGCGAAAAAATAGACAAGTGATGTTCACGTTACCACCACCATAACGCTGCAAAAAGTAACAGAGCCGGTGCTGGAAGAGATCGAGAGTGATCAGAAAAGGTGTGTCTGATGAGAGGGATAAACAGAAATGGTGGGCCTTTCCTGACTTGATCGGGCCGACCCTCCGGTGGGGACCTGCCTGCTGGTATCTGATTGGATTGCAGCAAGAAATGACGGCGGCACCGCAAAGGATAAATCTTAGTTGGGAGTGATCAGAAGTGGTGGGCCTTCCCAGGCTTGATCGGGCCGGCCCTCCGGTGGGGGCCTGCCTGCTGACATCTGATTGGATTGCAGCAAGAAAGAACTGCATCACCGCAAAGGATAAATCTTGGTTGGGAGTAATCAGAAGTGGTGGGCCTTCCCAGACTTGATCGGGCCGGCCCTCCGGTGGGGACCTGCCTGCTGACATCTGATTGGATTGCAGCAAGAAATGACGGCGGCACCGCAAAGGATAAATCTTGGTTGGGAGTGATGAGAAGTGGTGGGTCTGACAAGAGGGACAAACAGAAATGGTGGGCCTTCCCAGACTTGATCGGGCCGGCCTTCCGGTGGGGGCCTGCCTGCTGGTATCTGATTGGATTGCAGCAAGAAATGACGGCGGCACCACAAGGGATAAAACTTAGTTGGGAGTTATCAGAAGTGGTGGGTCTGATGAGAGGGATAAACAGAAATGGTGGGCCTTCCCAGACTTGATCGGGCCGGCCTTCCGGTGGGGACCTGCCTGCTGGTATCTGATTGGATTGCAGCAAGAAATGACGGCGGCACCGCAAAGGATAAATCTTGGTAGGGAGTGATGAGAAGTGGTGGGTCTGACAAGAGGGACAAACAGAAATGGTGGGCCTTCCCAGACTTGAACTGGGGACCTGCCGATTATGAGTCGGATGCTCTAACCAACTGAGCTAAAGGCCCTTCTGCTGCGTCTGCTTCGCTTTGAAGCCGTGCTGAGATAACTCAAAAGCAAACTTAGACTCTGTCTTCTATTGCTGAATTTCAAAGCAGCCCGGATTATAGGCAGGTTAAGACCTCAGTGCCAGCCCTTTGATTTTGTGGGTTTTTCAGACAAAAAATAACCCGGCTGTTGCCGGGTTATCTGGGGTGCGAAGGTAAGCCAGGCTTACTCGTCGATAAAGCTGCGCAGGTGTTCCGAGCGGCTTGGGTGACGCAGTTTGCGCAGAGCTTTGGCTTCGATCTGGCGGATACGCTCACGGGTTACGTCGAACTGCTTACCGACTTCTTCCAGTGTGTGGTCCGTGTTCATATCGATACCGAAACGCATGCGCAGTACCTTGGCTTCACGTGCGGTGAGACCAGCCAGTACGGAGCGGGTAGCTTCGGTCAGGCCATCAGACGTGGCAGTGTCCAGCGGAGACTCTGACTGGGTATCTTCAATAAAGTCACCCAGGTGCGAATCTTCGTCATCACCGATCGGTGTTTCCATGGAGATCGGCTCTTTAGCGATCTTCAGGACTTTACGGATCTTGTCTTCAGGCATGTCCATACGCTCGGCCAGCTCTTCAGGCAGTGGCTCGCGGCCCATTTCCTGCAGCATCTGACGGCTGATACGGTTCAGCTTGTTGATAGTCTCGATCATGTGTACCGGGATACGGATGGTACGGGCCTGGTCCGCAATGGAGCGGGTAATGGCCTGACGAATCCACCAGGTAGCGTAGGTCGAGAACTTGTAACCACGACGGTATTCGAACTTGTCGACGGCCTTCATCAGGCCGATGTTGCCTTCCTGAATCAGGTCCAGGAACTGCAGACCGCGGTTGGTGTACTTTTTGGCGATAGAAATAACCAGACGCAGGTTTGCTTCTACCATCTCTTTCTTAGCGCGACGGGCACGTGCTTCACCAATGGAGACGCGGCGGTTCACTTCCTTGATTTCAGGAATGCTCATGCCAACGCGTTCTTCGACGCTGCGGATTTTCTTCTGCGCGCGGAAGATATCAAAGCGGTAAGTATCGAGCTTGTCAGAGTAAGCATGACCGCCGGCGATCAGATCATTAACCCAATCGTTGTTCACTTCATTACCGGGGAAGCCCTTAATAAAGTCTTTACGGTTCATGCCGCATTTGCGGGTCATCAGTACCATGATCTGACGTTCCTGCGAGCGGATGGATTCCAGCGCTTCGCGGGCGTTCTCGACCAGGGTGTCAAAGTGCTTTGGAGTCAGCTTGATCGGTGAGAACAGCTCGGCCAGGGTGGCCAGTGCAGTTTCTGCCTGTTTGCTGGCGCGACCGTGCTTTTCGATGGCTTTCTGAGCGGCAACATTGGCATCGCTGATTTCGGTGAAGCGGCGCACAACTTCGGCCATGTCGATGCCGCTTTCCTCTTCGCTGGAATCGTCATCGTCATCATCGCTGTCGTTATCGTCGTCGTCATTGCTGTCATCTGACGAGGTATCCGCTGCGGCGCTGTTATCACTGGCGCCTGCAGGGGTGGCATCATCATCAGTCGGGTCGATAAAACCACTGAAAATGTCGCCGACGCGGTTTGGATCTTCTTCAGCCTCGGCAAAGATATCCATGATGGTCTGAACTGCACCTGGGTAGTAAGCCAGTGCAGACATCACTTCACGGATGCCTTCTTCGATGCGCTTGGCAATGACGATTTCGCCTTCACGGGTCAGCAGTTCCACCGTACCCATTTCACGCATGTACATACGTACCGGGTCAGTTGTGCGGCCTACATCAGTTTCAACGGATGCCAGTGCAGCAGCCGCTTCTTCAGCAGCGGCTTCGTCGGCGGCATCGCTCATAAAGAGTGATTCGCCGTCTGGGGCAACTTCAGACACCGGAATACCGATGTCGTTGATCATGCGGATAATGTCTTCAACCTGATCCGGATTGGCAATATCATCCGGCAGATGGTCGTTGACCTGAGCGTACGTCAGATAGCCCTGTTCTTTGCCTTTGGCGATCAGTTCTTTGAGACGTGATTGTTGCGTATTGGGTGACATAGATTCCCTGCGTTGAATCTGTTCAGGCGAACGGTTTAAAAAAAGCGCCCGATTATAGCGAGTTCGATCAGTTTAGGCCAGTCTACGGCTTTTAGGTTCCGGTAAATCCCTGATTGTCAGGATGGAGCGCACTGAATTCTCAGATATTGGGACAAAGCCGCACATTTCAAGGCCTGAATGGCGCTCAATGATGCATTCCGATGGGTTTTCTTCAGTTTTTCGAGTAAATGCCCGTGCGCTTGCGGTTACGGAGTTTTTTACGCTTCTGCAGTTCACGCAGCTCGTCGCGTTGTTCCGGTGT
>JBPEXS010000213.1:0-2691 GCA_052031325.1 Thalassolituus sp.
TGGTGCGGCGGTCGAGGGTCACCTGGGCTTTCACCCCGGAGACGTGCGTATGACCACTGGCCAACAGATGACGCTGTGGCAAGGGCGTATCCGACAGCTCCCGCGACTCCCCATAGGTGCCCGCCTGAACGGCGACGCGCCCACCACTACCCGATGGCGTATCGCGGGTGATGATGTTGATCACACCGCCCATGGCGGCACTGCCGTACAAGGCCGACGCCGCCCCCGGAATGACTTCAATCTGCTCAATATCCAACGCCGATAACTGCGAGGTATCCACCGTCGAACCTGTGGTGGCCGACACCGGCAGGCCGTCCACCAGAATCAGTACACGGTCACCGTTCAGGCCCTGCAGCATGACCTCTTCGCCGGTTTTACCGTGAATCTCGCGCAGCTGAATGCCCGGCAACATTCGCAGTGCATCGCGGATATCGCGGCTGTGCAGACGCTCGATGTCATCCGCCCGCAGAATCTGGGTACGTACCGGCGCATCGGCCAGAGGCATAGGAGATCTCAAGGCCGTGATCACCATAGGGTTCAGTGAAATAAAAGGCGCAGGCTCTTCAACCTCTGCCCCCTGAGCCTTCACAGGCCACGCCAAAGAAAGTACAGAGAGCAGCAGAAGCAGGCCTATTCCGGAGAAGACGATGTGAAGAGGCATAACTCAACTTCAATACAAATGAGAATTATTATTATCTACACGAATCAATTTAACGCAAGTGATAATTATTACTATTTACAAAGAGAAACTCAGACAGAAGGCGATGCAGAAAACCCTGAACTGCGATCAAAGCGCCTTTGGTATAGTCCGGTTAGCGCAAACGTTGAGAACCCCGTGTGAGCCCGAAAGAACTGATCAGCATCCTGGCGATGGCCCTGACCTTTGTTGCCTTCTTGCCCTACATACACTCTGTGGTGAAAGGCAGCGTGCGCCCACACATGTTTTCGTGGATTATCTGGGGGTTGGCCACCAGCTCGGTGTTCTTTGCACAACTGGCTGATGGTGCGGGGGCCGGTGCCTGGCCAATTGGTTTTTCGGGGTTACTGACGTTTCTGATTGGTCTGCTGGCCTACTGGAAACGCGCCGACGTTGCGATTACCCGCAGTGACTGGCTGTTTTTTATCAGTGCCCTGGCCGCACTGCCGGTGTGGTATATGACCAGTGACCCTCTGTGGGCGGTGGTGATTCTGACGGGTATCGACCTGCTGGCGTATGGCCCCATGTTGCGCAAAACCTGGCACCAGCCGTGGTCAGAATCGCTGACCTTTATGCTGCTGTTCAGTCTGCGCAACTACTTAGTGCTGTTCGCGCTGGAGCATTACAGCCTGACAACGGTGTTGTTTCCTGCAGCCACGGCCGTTGCCTTATCAGGCACCGTTGCGATGATTCTCTGGCGACGCAACAGACTGTCCAATTAAGACAGCCATACGCCGTCTTAACAGAACCTGCCGTCACTGCTAATGTCCCAGAATGAGCGTAATTGACTGGGGAAGATGATGCAGAAACGCCCGCTTGGCCACACCGACCTGAACGTGACTGAACTCTGCCTGGGCACCATGACCTGGGGCGAGCAGAACAGTGAATCCGAAGCCCACCAACAACTGGATATGGCGGTGGATTACGGCATCAATTTTATCGATACCGCCGAAATGTATCCGGTGCCTCCTAAGGGTGAAACACAGGGGCGCACTGAGGCGTATCTGGGCAGCTGGCTGAAGGCACGCGGCAAACGCGATGACCTGATCATCGCCACCAAAGTGGCTGGCCCCGGCGACTGGATGACGCACATCCGCAATGGCCCGCAACTCACCGCGGAACACATCAGTCGCGCCCTCGACGACAGCCTCACTCGCCTGCAGACGGATTACGTCGACCTCTATCAGATTCACTGGCCCGCACGGCCAACCAACTTCTTTGGCAAGCTGGGCTATGAGCATCAGGAAGAAGAAAGCACGCCACTGGAAGAGACCCTGCTGGGTTTAAAAACCGAGCTGGAAAAAGGCCGTATCCGTCATTATGGCCTGTCGAATGAAACCCCCTGGGGCACCATGAAAGTCATCGCCCTGGCAGAAAAACTCGGCATGCCCGCCCCGGTCAGCGTACAGAACCCCTACAACCTGCTGAACCGCAGCTACGAAATCGGCATGGCCGAAGTGTCACACCGTGAAGGCTGCGGGCTGCTGGCGTATTCCCCGTTGGCCTTCGGCGTACTGAGCGGCAAATACCTGCACGGCCAGAAACCCTCCAAAGGCCGCCTGACCCTATATGAACGCTTCAGTCGCTACACCGGAGAGCTGGCTGAAACAGCCACCGCGCAATACGCCGCCCTGGCAATGGATTCTGGTTTAACGCCCACGCAGCTGGCACTGGCGTTTGTCACACAGCAGCCGTTTGTGACGTCGAACATCATAGGTGCAACGACGCTGGAGCAGCTGGAGGAAAACCTGAAATCATCAGAGGTGGAGCTGAATGAGGATGTGATGAAGGAAATTAATGCCATTCATAAGCGGATACCGAATCCGTGTCCATAAGGATTTGAATTTGGTTATGACTGGTGGAGTTAAAATCCAAACCTGTTTGTATTTTTGAAGAGAGGCAATGCGGCACTGACGAACTTTTCGTCTGCTGCGAGCCTTGAATGGCAAGAACGAACAGGCCGGAGGAACACGATGTTTGACGGGGACGCCTAG
>JBPEXS010000214.1:0-1560 GCA_052031325.1 Thalassolituus sp.
TGGCGACCCGCACCGATGTACAGATTCTGACGGTAAAAATTGAACAGGACCCAGCGGTGGATTCCGTCATCAAAGACGACGCCTGGCTCAACCGGCTGGAGGCGCTGATCGCCCTGAGCGAGCGTGTAGTCTGGGTGGTCAGTGTGTTGCTGGCCATTTCCATCGTGCTCATCGTCGGCAACACCATCCGTATGTCGATTGCTAACCGCGTCGATGAAATCCGCGTGATGAAGCTGGTCGGAGCGACCGATGCCTGGGTGCGCCGCCCTTTCCTCTACACTGGCCTGTGGTACGGCATGATCGGCGGCCTGATGTCCTGGCTGGTGCTGATTGTCGGCTGGCTGCTGATCAGCGGGCCGGTGCGGAACCTCGCCGAGCTGTACGCGTCTGAGTTTACCCTCAGGCCTCTGTCAGCGCTGGTCGCCTTGCTGTTGCTGGTGTCTGCCATGTTTCTGGGCTGGGCCGGTGCCTGGTGGTCTGTGGTGCGCCATCTGGGTGAGATTGAGCCCTGAAAAATTAGCTGCATTGCTTATGGGGTACACGCTGACACACCTATACAGATCCACCTTGAATTCTGTGACCTGAGCACGCATATTGGGTGAACAAGTCTGTATCTCAAGTGTCTTAACTTAAGACCCCAGAGGTATGTGCTAAACTACACGGTCTGTATTGATTCTGAACGCTTCAGACCGTCAGGAGAGAAGAATGAACCAAGGTATGCAAGCCGTATATGCCATGTCACCAGGTCAGAACCTGGAGTCCTATATTGCGACGGTTAATGCCATCCCTGTACTGTCGCCGGACGAAGAAAAAGCGCTGGCTGAACGTTATCACTATCAGGGCGACCTCGAAGCCGCCCGTCAGCTGGTTATGTCACACATGCGTTTTGTTGTGCACATTGCCCGCAGCTACTCCGGCTATGGCCTGAACCAGGGTGACCTGATTCAGGAAGGCAACGTCGGCCTGATGAAAGCCGTTAAACGCTTCAACCCGGAAGTGGGTGTGCGCCTGGTGTCCTTCGCGGTGCACTGGGTAAAGGCTGAGATTCACGAGTTTATCCTGCGTAACTGGCGCATTGTTAAAGTCGCCACGACGAAGGCTCAGCGTAAGTTGTTCTTCAACCTGCGCAGCCAGAAGAAACGCCTCGGCTGGCTGAATCAGGACGAAGCCGCCGCCATCGCCGACGATCTGGGTGTAGAAACCAAGACCGTCTTCGAAATGGAAGGCCGCCTGAACGCCTACGACGCCGCCTTTGATGCCGGTGCCGACGATGACGACGATACCGCCTATCAGGCCCCAGCGTATTATCTCGAAGATAATAGCATGGACCCGGCCCGCGTGGTTGAATCCGACAACTACGAGCAGGATGCCAATGACCGTCTGCATCAGGCTCTGGGTGAGCTGGACGACCGCAGCCGCTCTATCCTGCAGCAGCGCTGGCTGACCGAAGAGAAAGCCACTCTGCATGAACTGGCGGCTCAGTATCAGGTTTCGGCGGAGCGCATCCGTCAGCTTGAGAAGAGCGCCATGAAAAAACTCAAAACCGCGATTGGTACTGAT
>JBPEXS010000215.1:0-1236 GCA_052031325.1 Thalassolituus sp.
TTGCTTCGGTTGAAGCAGAAGAAGTGGCGCGCTCGGGAGGATTCGAACCTCCGACCGCCTGGTTCGTAGCCAGGTACTCTATCCAGCTGAGCTACGAGCGCGCATCGTGGGGTGCGTATTATATGTAGTTTCCTTTATCTGTCAACAACTTAAATACGCTTTCTTCAAAAAAACGTGGCGGAGAGAGAGGGATTCGAACCCTCGATAGGGATCAACCTATACACCCTTAGCAGGGGTGCGCCTTCAGCCACTCGGCCATCTCTCCTCGACACGGCGCGCATAATACCACGTTTATGGATTTTGCAAAGGAAAAAATGAAGGAAATTAATACCTTAGTAGTTTCCGTTGGTTTCGCCGTCGTCTTTCTCACGCTGAATGCGCTGATAGATCTCTTCACGGTGTACAGCAACTTCTTTCGGAGCGTTAACCCCGATACGTACCTGGTTGCCTTTCACGCCCAGTACGGTGACGGTGACTTCATCGCCAACCATCAGTGTTTCGCCGACACGGCGAGTCAAAATAAGCATAGAGCTCTCCTAACTGTCCTGTTTCATATAGGGTGCTTGTGTGACCCAACATTCCCTCTTTCACATCTACAGTATTGTCCATAACACAAAGGATGAAAGTAACAACGGGATTTTATTGAGAACGATTTGTTAATGGGTTGTAACCTCCGTAGTTACAACCCAGGGAGCCGCTACTTCTCTTCTGCGACCTCAGAATCCAGATCGAAGGCTTTGTGCAGAGCACGTACCGCCAACTCCAGATACTTTTCTGCAATCACGACCGAAATCTTAATTTCAGAAGTCGTGATGGCCAGAATATTGATGTTTTCATCCGCCAGTGTTTTGAACATCTTGCTGGCGACACCGGCGTGTGAACGCATGCCCACACCTACCATGGACACCTTACAGATGTCGTCGGTTCCGCTCACGCTGGCCGCACCCAACTCAGACGCCAGGCGCTGAAGGATATCCAGTGCCTTGCTGTAGTCGTTGCGGTGTACGGTAAAGGTGAAATCGGTGGTGCCGTCCGCTGAGACGTTCTGGATGATCATATCCACTTCGATGTTGGCATCGCTGACCGGTACCAGAATGCGTGAAGCCACACCCGGGATATCCGGCACACCTTTCACAGTTACTTTGGCTTCATCACGATTAAAGGCGATACCCGAAATAACCGGATTCTCCATGGAACTGTTCTCCTCAGTGGTAATCAGTGTGCCCGGGCCGTCTT
>JBPEXS010000216.1:0-5425 GCA_052031325.1 Thalassolituus sp.
ATTCCCCCCAGAGGTACAGCCAATGATCCAGAACAACACCAGCGCCGCGAACGTTTTCACCGACCTGAACGGTCTCCAGAGCATCCGCTCCCTGAGCAAAGAAAGCCAGGACGAGGCGATGATGCAGGTGGCGAAACAGTTCGAATCCATGTTCATCAGCATGATGATGAAGTCGATGCGTGACGCCAGTGATGTGTTCTCAGAAGACTCTCTGTTTAACTCCCCCGAGGCCGATTTCTACCAGAACATGTACGACGACCAGATGGCGCTGTCACTGGCCTCAGGCCAGGGTACGGGCCTTGCGGACGTGATTCACCGTCAACTGATGGCGCAGTACGGCGATGACGGTGCCGAGGTGGCGAATGTGGATCAGAGCAAGCTGTTTGACCGTCGTTATACCGGTCTGAGTCAGGCCATGGAACGGGTCGCGGCGGAGCTTGAGCGTCAGCCGTCCAGACCAGCGGCGGATGAACATAAAGCCGCATCGGGATCTCCCTCTTCAGCGGCAAGTGGGCTGGGCCATAAGGGGCAAGGCTTTGCCTCTCCGGCGGAGTTTGTTGCCGCTCTGTACCCGCTGGCTGAGAAGATCGCGGATGAGCTTGGGGTCGATCCGAAAGCCGTGGTGGCTCAGGCTGCGCTGGAAACCGGTTGGGGGCAGTCGATGATCCGCGATGCTCAGGGCCGTCCTTCGCACAATCTGTTTGGCATCAAGGCTCAGCAGGGCTGGGATGGCGACAGAGTGCGTGTGACCACGCACGAATACCGCAACGGTGTGCGTCTGCGTGAAAGCGCGGATTTCCGCTCCTACGCCTCACTGGAAGATGGTCTGCGTGATTACGTCAGCTTCCTCAGTGAGTCCAGCCGTTATCAGCAGGCCCTGCAGTCAGACGTTTCCGGCCAGGAATATGGCTATCGCCTGCAGCAGGCCGGTTACGCCACTGACCCTGAGTATGGCGCCAAGATCGAACGTATTTATCAGGGTGACCTGCTCAATCAGGCACTGAAGAACCCAGCAACATTCACTGAAAAGTCCCCAGAGCCTGTGACGGAGTAAGCACATGGGTAATATTCTTGATATCGGTATTTCCGGGCTGCAGGCACATCAGAAAGCCTTGTCAGTCACCGGTAACAACATCACCAATGCAGGTGTTGAAGGTTACTCCCGTCAGGAAGTGAGCTTCAGTGAAAACGACGCTCAGTACATCGGCGGCGTCTGGGTAGGCTCTGGTGTAAACGTGGACTCTGTGTCCCGGGTGTTCGATGAATTCCTCACCGAACAGCTGCGCAAAGACACCTCGACCTTTTACCAGTACAGCGCTCTGGCGGCCAACTCGGGTCAGATCGACAGCCTGCTGGCCGATACCGGCACCGGTATTCAACCAGGACTGGAATCCATGTTCGGTGCGCTGCAGGCTGCGGTAGACGACCCGTCATCCCTGCCTGCCCGTGAAGTTCTGATCAGTGAATCGAACGCACTGACTGACCGCTTTAAACTCATCAGCGATCGCCTGTTCGAACAGAACGAGGTCCTCAACGGTCAGATGGAAGTGATCTCCTCACAGATAACAACCATTGCCCGCTCTCTGGCTCAGTTCAATCAGGAGATTCAGGAAGCGACGGCCAGTGCTGGCGGTACAGAACCCAGCACGATGCTCGATCAGCGTGAGCGATTGCTGCAGGAGCTGTCTGAGTACGTAGACGTTACCGTCATCGAACAGGATAACAACGTCTTCAACGTACTGATCGGTAATGGCCAGGCCCTGGTCGTCGGTACGGAATTCAATGAAGTGTTTACCGATGTGGGCGCGAATGATCCGTCGCGTTCCGATATTTATTTCCGCACTGGAGATGCTATCCAGAATGTGACTGCCCAGATCGAGGGTGGTCAGTTAGGCGGTCTGATAGAGTTCCGCGAAAACGTACTCGACCGCACCATGAATGAACTGGGCCGCCTGTCGCTGGTGATTGCCGAAACCATGAACGACCAGCATAAGCTGGGCATTGATTACGACGGCCTGGCCGGTGGCAATTATTTCGAAGACATCAATGCGTCACCCAAACCTTACCAGCGGGTACTGGGTGATGATGGCAATGCTGACCCGGATGATCGTCTGATCGGGGTCTACATCGACGACGCCACGGCACTGACCAGCAGCGACTATAAAATCGAATTCATCGGTCCGGATGATTACACCTACCGTATCTTCCGCCTGGATGACGATACCCTGCTGAAAACGGGTTCTCTGAGCGGTGCTTTCCCCGACTCCGTCAACATCGACGGTATGGAAATCCGCTTTGAAGACGGCAGCTTCCAGAAAGGCGACGACTTTCTGGTGACGCCAACCCGCAACGCCTCACGCGATCTCGCCATGTTCGTCACCCGCGCCGAGCAGGTCGCCCTGGCTTCTCCCATTGCGACAGACTCTGCCATCGGCAACATCGGTTCTGGCGTGGTTGATCCCGGTGAAGTCTATGACGTCACCACCCCGTACTTTTCCGAGGAAGGCAGCCTCACCCCACCGCTGCTGATCCGTTTTACCTCAGCCACCACCTACGATGTACTGGATAACTCCGACCCCGGTAATCCGATCCCTCTGTTCCCGCCGCTGATGAACCAGAGCTATGTACCGGGTATCAGCAACAGCATTCTGCCGGAGTCTGAGGGAAAAACCGCATTTACCAGTTACGGTGGTGTGCTGCCGGTTAAGGCCACCTATCAGGCACCTTCTCCAGCTGCCGAAGTGGAGTCGATGAATGGTTTTTTCCCGGAGCGGATTTCCATCAGCTACACCAATCCCGATACCGGCATGACCAGCACTCAGCCAACGCTGGTCACCAGCGCCAACGCCAGTGCCCGTGAAATCGCCCAGCAACTGAGTGAACGCAATGGTGTGGAAGCCACCGCCCGTACGGTTGCCGAAATCTCGCACCTGACATCCGATCCGGATGGCTTTATTGACCCGACCTTCACCCTCAACGGCGTCGTACTGACCGACACCCTGGGTGAAAACCAGAGTAAATACGACGCCGGTTACCCCGAAGAAGTCCCCGATCCACTGGATACCGACTTTCTCGCCGCACGTATTAACAGCAACCGCGAACTGCAGGATCAGGGCATCATCGCCCGCTCTGACGGGGCGACCCTGACCATCATCGACCTGGAAGGCGATGATCTGGATTTCGAGATTCACGGTGACCACGGCGATGGTTTCTCTCTCGGTAATGGTCAGGAAATTTCCGTGGTAGAGACCGGCAACTCGCCCAATATCGAGCTCAACGAATACGAAGGCTATGACTTCTCGGAAGACGGCCCCTACACCTACAGCTTTGAAATACCTGGCCAGGGCAGCTTTGAATTTGAAATGACCGGCGACTACGCCACTGGCGAGGAAATGATCGAAGGTTTCCGCGCCGCCATTGATGACAGCGGCTATGTTCACTCCGGCGACCTGGATATCGGTTTTGATGAACGCGGTAACCTGCATTTCCAACCGCGCCTGGAAGTCACTGGCACCGGCCCGAACGGCTCCAACAAAGTCACCATGGGTGGCCAGGTGCGCGTGGAAATGGACGAACACTTCAGCATGACGGTAGCCCCGCCCGGCAACAACCTGTTTGAGACTCACCCGGAAGGTGAAGACGTGCACTTCGGTTTCCAGATCAATATCGACGGTAACCCGGAAGCCGGTGACGAATTCACCGTCAGTTACAACCAGGACGGCACCTCAGACAGCCGCAATGGCACCGTCATGGCCGCTCTGCAGACCACAGATACCGTTTCAGGCACCAGCACCTATTCAGAGTCTTACGCCCGCCTGGTTGAGATTGTCGGGGCTGAAACCAGCCGCGCCCAGATCAACCGCGATTCCAGCGAGATTCTGATGCAGAACGCGCAGGAGGCGGTGAATTCCAACTCCGGCGTCAATATGGATGAAGAGGCTGCCGCCCTGATCCGCTACGAGCTGGCCTACAACGCCAGTGCTCAGGTGATTCAGGTGGCACGGGATATTTTTGACACCCTGATCAGCACCTTCCGTTAACCATGAACGCAGCCATGCAAAGCACCCGACACACTGAGCAGCACCCGGTAAACAGCACCGGCTATGGAGAAAACCTATGAGAATTTCGACACTGCAGACCTACAACAACGGCCTTAACTCCATGCTCAAGGCTCAGGAAGCGGTCAACATGACCCAGCAGCAGGTCTCCAGTGGCCGCCGGGTACTGACGCCCGCCGATGACCCGATTGCCTCAACCAAGATTCTGCAACTGCAACAGGATCTGGCGCAGCGCGAGCAGTATGAAAGCAATATGGTGGCCGCCGAAAACCGGCTCAACCTGGAAGAAGTGACCCTGAGTTCCATCACCGATGCCCTCACCCGCGTGCAGGAACTGACCGTGAATGCCGGTTCAGGCTCACTCACCACCGAAGACCGCCAGGCCATCTCGGCCGAAGTGCGCGAGCTGGAAGACAGCCTCGCCAGTCTGTTCAATACCCGCGATGCCAATGGTGAATTTATATTTGCCGGGTTTAAAGGCTCCACTCAGCCCCTGCAGAAAGGCGATAACGGCCGTTACACCTATTTTGGCGACGAAGGTCAGCGTTATCTGGCCATCGGTGATACCACCCGCGTCGCTACGGGTGATAACGGCAAACGCCTGTTTATGGATGTGGATTCTGCCAAGAACACCTTTACCACGGCACTCAATCCACTGAACGAAGGCGACACCCGCGTGAACGCCGGTTTTGTCGTCGATGAAGAGGCTTACGCTGAGTTCTACCCGGATGATCTGGTGATCACCTTCAATAATGAAAATGCCATTGATCCGCCGGGGCCGAATTACACGGTGCGCCGTATGTCTGACAACCGCGTGGTTGAGGGGCTCTCTAACCAGGGTTATGAGGAGGGTCGGGAGCTGGTGGTCGCGGGCATCAGCCTGAGTATCAGCGGCACACCTGAACCCGGTGATGAAGTGCTGGCAAAATCTTCCGCCAAGCAGAGCATCACCGACACCATCTTCCGCCTGCGTCAGGGGTTAGACACACTGGAAGACAATCCGGAAGACTCAGAAACCCTGGATATTCTGATCGAGGATACCCTGACCAACCTGGCCAACGCCCAGACCTCGGTGTCGGAAGTGCGTAGTCAGATCGGGGCGCGCCTCAATATCATTGAAAACACACGCAGCATGAGCGAGGACGTTAAGCTGGTCAGCCAGGAAGTACTGTCTGAATTATCCGATGTGGACTTTGCCGAGGCCGTCAGTCGCCTGAGTTTACAGACCTTCCTGCTGGAAGCGGCGCAGCAGAGCTACACCACCATTTCGCAGCTGTCGCTGTTCAATCAGCTGTGATGACCTGAATGTCAGACAGTCCTGATGACTGTCATTCACATTCCCAGCGGCGGTGATAGAATCGGGCCAT
>JBPEXS010000217.1:0-3977 GCA_052031325.1 Thalassolituus sp.
TTGTCTTGCGCTTTATCCAGAAATCGTCGTAAGGACCCGGCAAAGATTATGCAGCCCCCACAGAAAGCCGCTAAATCAAGGGTTTGGAAAGGCATGAAAGACAACCTCAGGCATTCACAAACCCTGCTGGTCGTGTGAACAGGTGAGGAAAAGAAAGGTATTCAGAAGATGGCTAAAGCAGAGCGTGAGTACTTTTTTATGACTTATAACCAGTCATTCAGGCGTGACCGCAAGCGCATGGCCGCCTGCGAGTGTAACTGACTGACACGTGATTCACTCACACCCAGCACGGCACCGATTTCTTTCAGGTTCAGTTCTTCGTCGTAATACAGCGCCAGTATCAGTTGCTCCCGCTCTGGCAGAGTCTTGATCGCTTCGGCCAGATGCTGCGTGAACGCCTCACGCTCGATACCGGCACTGGGGCCTGGTGTACTTTCTTCGAAGACATCAAAGCCACTTTCGCTTTTTTCAACGGCTTCTTCGTAGCTGAACAGGCGGCAGCCGTTATGGTCATTCAGAATACCGTGGTATTCATCCATGCTGATGCCCAGGTGCTCGGCGACTTCGCGGTCATCGGCATCCCGCCCTTTGACGCTTTCAATCTCTTTAATGGCATCGGTGATGCGGCGGGCATTGCGGTGAACGGAGCGCGGTGCCCAGTCGCCTTTGCGGATCTCATCCAGCATGGCACCACGGATGCGGATGCCCGCGTAAGTTTCAAAACTGGCGCCCTTATCACCGTCGTATTTACGCGCGGCTTCGAGCAGACCAATCATGCCTGACTGAATCAGATCGTCGACCTGAACACTGTCTGGCAGACGCCCCATCAGATGATGAGCAATACGTTTGACCAGCCCGGCGTATTCACGCACCAGCGTATCAAAATCCTGCTCTTTGCTGACACCGGCGTACGCCGGAGCACCCCCTGTTACCACGCGTTACGCTCCGGCCTGCTGGACCAGACGGTCAACAAAGAATTCAAGGTGACCACGTGGTGTTGAAGGCAGTGGCCAGCTATCGACTTTTTTCGCCAGTGCACGGAAAGCCAGCGAGGCTTTGGAGCGCGGATAGGCTTCCAGTACGGCTTTCTGGCGCTGAACCGCGCGTCGGATGGCATCATCCATCGGCACTGAGCCAGCGTACTGTACCGCCACATCCAGGAAGCGGTCCGTCACTTTGGTCAGCTTGGCAAACAGCGCATGACCTTCCTGTGGGGTTCTCACCATGTTAGCGACAATACGGAAGCGGAAGATGCCGTAGTCACGATTAAGCAGCTTCATCTGGGCGTAGGCGTCTGTGATCGACGTTGGCTCATCCGTAACCACCATGAGCACTTCCTGAGAAGCACGCACGAAACTCATGACGGTGTCGGAAATCCCGGCTGCGGTATCAATCAACAGCACATCAATATCATCGCCAAGGTCACTGAAAGCCTGGATCAGACCGGCGTGCTCCATGCTGTTCAGCTGAGACAGCCGCTGAGTACCCGACGAGGCCGGAACGATGGAAATTCCGCCTGGCCCTTTCACTAAAATATCTTTCAGACTGCATTCGCCCTGCAGCACATTTTCGATGGTCCGGTTGGCACTGAGGCCGAGCAGTACATCAATATTGGCCAGGCCCAGGTCGGCATCGAGAATCACGACCTTATGGCCCATCTCGGACAGCGCAATGCCGAGATTTACGGACACGTTGCTCTTGCCGACGCCGCCTTTACCGCCTGTGACGGCGATTACCTGTACCGGATTACTTGTCATACCGGGTTAAACTCCCTGCTGAAAACTGGTCTGTTGGGTTGCCATGTTCATGGCTTCGGCTGCCTGCCAGCGGGTTCTGGCCAGGCAGGCCATCTGCTCGGCCATTTTCACCAGATGCTGCCCGTCGGGGTAATGCAGGTCATCCGGGATGTGCGGGCCATTCGTCACCAGGGTGACGGGCAGACGGGTCAGGGCAGCAACACTCATGGCCGCGCCCAGACTGAAACATTCATCAAGTTTGGTGAACACACAGCCATCCAGACCGGCGGGACGGAAGTGTTCGTAGTTCTCCTGCAGACACCGGGCCTGACTGGTCAGAGGCAGAACGAGTAATTTTTTCAGGCTCTTGCCAACCTGTTTAAGCATAGACAATTGTTCGGAGAAGTGTGGGTCCTGACTGCTGAGACCGGCGCTGTCGATCAGTACCAGTTTGCGGTTACTGACTTCGTCATAGGCTTTGGCCAGATCACCGCCCTGCTGCACGATTTTCATCTCTACACCCAGAATACGGGCAAAGGTACGCAGCTGATCGTGGGCGGCTACACGATAGTTATCCAGGGTCAGCAGCGCCACGGATTCCGGGCCATGAGCGAGCACAAAGCGCGCAGCAATTTTGCCCAGCGTCGTGGTTTTACCGGCCCCGGTAGGGCCAACCAGCACGTAGTGGCCACCCTGCTCCAGCAAGCCAGATGCGGCTATCGGCAGATCCGCGCGGATATGAGCCAGCGCATCTGACCAGGCGTCCTGCATTTTCCCCTCAGAACCACAGGCCGTGACCACGCGGTCTGCCCAGGCAGGCTCCAGACCCATGTCCTGACAGCGCTGCCACAACTGTGACTGCTGCCAGGTCAGTGGCCGGCTGGTATCCCAGGCGCTGCCCTGATGGCTGACCAGCCAGTTCTTCAGTTCGCGCAGTTCGCCGCGCATGTCTTCCAGTGATTCAAAACCCGCTCCCGGCTGAGCTGCAACCGTGGGCTGAGGCTGACTGTTCTGTGGCTGAGCCTGAACAGAAGGTGCCGAACGCTGTGCCGCTGGCTGAGTGTCTGCTGGAATACCCTCTTTCAGGCCCGCCAGAGCCTCGCGGATACCGGCCGGGCTCGACAGATCACTCTGGCGTACGTATTCCTCACGGGCTTCACGTCCCGCCGGGTTACTGGCGCCCTGCAGTTCACGGCGGGCCTGATCCAGTTCGCGCTGCAGATTAACCTGACGGTCCATCTCCTGTTGCTGAGCCGGATCGGCGTGGTCTTCCAGATCCAGAGCGGCAACCACCTCAATGCCCTTCTCCAGTTTTTTGCTGGAGACGATCACGGCATCCGGCCCCAGAATCTGGGATACCTGACGCAGGGCCTGTTGCATGTTGTCAGCGACGATACGTTTTACTTTCATACGCGATTACTCATCAGTTCTTGCCACCCACCGAGGCGACCACGGTAATGCTCTTGTTCTCCGGTATTTCCTGATACGCCAGCACATGCAGTTGCGGAATGCTGTTGCGTACAAACTGCGCCATGCTGGCCCGCAGATGCGAGGTCACCAGCAGCACTGCCGGAACTCCGGTCTCTTCCTGTGCCTGAACGGATTCAGCCAGAGAGCGCTGCAGGTTGTCGGCCATGGTCGGCTCAAGTACCAGCCCCGAAGCGCCTTGTTGTTGACTCTGTTGTAGTGTCTTCAGCAACAACTGTTCCAGAGATGGGTCTAACGTCATAACTGGCAGTTCATCCGTGTTGCCAAACACGTTCTGAACAATCATGCGTGCCAGCGAAAGCCGTGCTGCTGCGGTCAGCCCGGCGATGTCCTGACTTTTCACTTCGGAGTTAGCGAGTGCCTCAGCGATGGATCTCAGGTCGCGGATAGGCACATGTTCACGCAGCAGATTCTGCAGAACGCCAAGAAGTTGACTGATGCTGACGGTATTCGGTACCAGCTCTTCAGCCAGTTTCGGGGATTTCTTCGCCAGCATATCGACCAGGTGCTGAACGTCTTCATGGCCCAGCAGCTCATGCGAGTGGTACTGCAGCTTCTGATTCAGGTGCGTGGCCACCACGGTACTGGCATCCACGACGGTATAGCCCAACGTCTGGGCGCGGTCTTTCTGCTCAGGCGCGATCCAGAAGGCGTCCATACCAAAGGCCGGGTCAACGGTCGGGATACCGTCAATTTTGCCGAACACCTGGCCGGGATTAATCGCCAGATCGCGCTCAGGCTGGATTTCTGCCT
>JBPEXS010000218.1:0-1217 GCA_052031325.1 Thalassolituus sp.
CGCATTCAGACTGCGCTGGATAATGCCGATCAGCCTTCCGGGACCTGGGCGGCCCTGATGAATGCTGAAAAGCAGGCCTGGGACTTTGTCAGTGCTGAGTACGGCCCTGAAGCTCAGGAAACCACCCGTTATGAACAACAGATCTTTCTCTGCGAGCAGACCTTAGCTGCTCTGCAACGCCGTGAAGAACTGGATATTCCGAAAGCCTCTGACACGGATCATCCTGCTGATGCACAGCAGGCCGCCAAATGGCTGGAGCACATCAACTGGCCAGATAAGGTGAAAGCTCCGGATTGGCTGCAAACCCTTCAGCTCCTGGCGAAACAAAAACCCGCCAGAGCAGAGACAGAAACCCTCACAGTCAATAATGGCGTCGACCAGCGTGAGCTGGATGCAGAATGTCTAAAGCAGATTGCGGCCGTTTCTGAAAACATGGATCAGGCCCTGGAAGACGGCAATGCCTCTGAAGCTGGCCGCCTGGATAAGCGGCTGCATAAACTTCTGGAAAAATTATCACCACAAGCCCGCAATAAAGCGCAGGGCAATATCCGCCTGCTCAATGGCCGCCTGCGTGAATTACGTGACTGGCAAGGGTTCGCTGTCACCCCGAAAAAAGAAGCCCTTTGTGAAAAAATGGAGTCTCTGGCTGAGGCTGAGCACCCGGACCCTGCCGCACTTGCTGACCAGATCCGCTCGCTGCAGCAGTCCTGGAAAGACCTGGGGTATTCCGGCAACGATAAACCCTTATGGGAACGTTTTCATAACGCCTCAGAAAAAGCTTATGAGCCCTGTAAGGCCTACTACGCTGAACAGGATCAACTCAAAGCTCGCATGCTGGAGCAACGGGAATCTCTGATCGCTGAACTGGATCACTATGAAACGGCCCTGGACTGGAACAGTGCCGATCTGAAGACCGTACAGGCCACTCTGGATGCCGCCCGTGAAACCTTCCGCAATTACAGTCCGGTAGACGCAAAAGCGCACAATCGCAGTCAGAAAGCCTTCCGGGAAGTATGTGACCGTATCTATGCCCACATTAAGGCGGAGTACGACCGTAATCTGGAGAAGAAAAAATCTCTGGTTGCACAGGCTGCGGCAGCCTCCGAACTCGAAGATATTTCCGACGCTGCCGATAAGATCAAAAAAATTCAGCAGGACTGGAAAGCCGTTGGTATGACCCCGCGCGGCCCCGACCAACGCCTGTGGGCTGAGTTGCG
>JBPEXS010000219.1:0-9468 GCA_052031325.1 Thalassolituus sp.
CACATTGTTGCTATCTGTAAAATCCTGTTATCCCGCCTTGCTTTCGCCTGAGGGTATCTATACTTGGATTATCAGTGTGACGGAAACGAGTGTTCAAAGTGAAAGAAAAACAGGCTCTTACGACAGGCGAGGTGGCAAAGTACTGTGGCGTGAATTTCCGCACAGTAATCCGCTGGATTGAACGTGGCCACCTGGACGCCTACAAGCTACCGGGGCGTGGTGACAACCGCATTCCGGTCGACAGTTTCGTGGACTTTCTGACCAGTAATAATATGCCGGTACCGGAAGAACTGAACGAAGCCAGTCATAAAATGGTGATGCTCGCCTCGAACGAAAGTATGGCGGCCGACATTGCTGCCTGCGTCCGTCGTGCAGGCTGGGACCTGCTGGTGACCCAGGACAGCGTCTATTTCGGGTATCTGATCAGCCAGCATCACCCGGCCGCCGTTGTGGTGACTCAGGCCGGTGTGCAGGATTCGGTACAGAAGATACTGCGTGACTGCGACCTGAAAGAAACGCTGTGCATTGCCGTCACCGGAGAAGAAGCACCGGATACCCTGGCACAGGGTTGGATGCACATGCGCTGGCCGCACGATCAGCAGCAGTTTATGCTGCAGCTGACCAGTAACGAGGCCGCCTGATCTGACAGACTTCAGCCGCTGAGTACTTCTGGCTCAGAGCATGACCTTGCCATAAGGGATGTAGCGGTTGGAAGTCTGCGCCTTTAAAGCCCGGATCACTTCTTTTCCGGGCATCCTTCCCTGATCTTTCAGATAGCGGAATACGGCAATTGCCGGATTATCTGCACCAGACTCAAACCCTGCTAATGTCATTTCTGCGCGGATGTAGAACTCAGCCAGAACAAGGAGTTGTTCATCGGTCAGGTTGCTGAACAATGTCGCCCAGTCGCTCTCACTCAGCGCAAGCCAGCTCTGAGCCTGGTCCCGCAGAGGCATACCTTCACCTTTGGCGAGCACCGCTTCTGCCTGCCCGGTCAGTGCCGTGAGCTGGTCCGCGTCGGGAAGGCGGGTTGAAGGAGAATCGTCTGGATTCCACTGGCCAATCATAGACACCTCTGGATAAAACGTGCATAAATTAACAATACGCCGGGTCGGGGGGATGCACCTCTGACCACCGGATGGGCTAATAGTATCAGGTCCTAACTTCAAACCGGGCATTATGGATTTGAATTCCGATCAGAACAGCACTGACCCATATGCCGACATCCGGCCTTATCAGGATGCCGAAGTGGCTGCCGTGCTGGAACGTCTCGGGCGCTCACGCCCCCTTCATCAGGCGCTGGTTCAGTACCGCTTCGGTGGCTTACCAGACTTTATGCAGGGCTGGCTGGCCGCCATGCTGGGAGCGCAGCTGCGCAGACACTTTGCCCCGGTCACCACCGTCAATGCTTTTCAGGACTGGCTGCAACGCTGGGTCGTGACTCTGGTACGCAAGACCACATCTGAAGTCACCATCACCGGGCTGGATCAGCTCTCGCCGGATAAACCCCACCTCTGGCTATCAAACCACCGTGATATTGCCATGGACCCCACACTGGTGAATTTTGCTCTTATGCAGCGCAACTGGCCCACCGCCCAGATTGCCATTGGCGACAACCTGCTGCAGAACCCGGTGCTGTCTGATGTGATGCGACTCAACAAGAGTTTTCTGGTGCGCCGCAACCTGACTGACCGGCGCGAAAAACTGCGCGAACTGCAGAAACTCTCGTCGTACATTCAGGATGCTCTGCGCACTGGCCACTCAGTCTGGCTGGCGCAGCGTGAGGGCCGTGCCAAAGACAACCTGGATCATACCGATACCGCTGTGCTGAAAATGCTGTCACTCAGTGGCCGGGGTGAAAAGCTGGAGTTTACTGAGACCATGCGTCGGCTGAACCCGGTCCCGGTTCTGATTCAGTACGAGTGGGACCCCTGCGACCTGCTGAAGGCCCGCGAGCTGGTGGCCGTGGCCAAGACGGGCTCCTATCTGAAGCAGGAAGGTGAAGATACCCTGAGTATGATGCGAGGCCTGACCGGCCATAAAGGGCGCGTGCGCATCTGTTT
The DNA here is from genome assembly GCA_052031325.1 of Thalassolituus sp. Taxonomy (GTDB): domain Bacteria; phylum Pseudomonadota; class Gammaproteobacteria; order Pseudomonadales; family Oceanobacteraceae; genus Thalassolituus. The sequence continues at coordinate 2,064 of JBPEXS010000219.1, forward strand.
TGGCCGGCCTCTGACGGTACCTGAAATGGAAACACCTCAGATCATGGCCGCTTCAACCGATGAGCAGATCGAAGCCATGTCGGTCATTTTTCCGGTCAGCCATGCAGCGCTGATGTTATTACAGCGTGACTTTTCTCAATATCGTGGCCTGCGCCCGGATATGACAGATGTCACGGATGAACTGGTGAGAAAGCTGCAGCGACGCTACAGCGGAGCAGATCAGGCAACGGCCATCCGACTGCTGAGTAATTACGCGGCACCACTGATCCGGCACATCGCCGGCGCGACACCCGCAGCTTCCTGATCAGCGTGCAGTGAGCAGAGCCGCGATACGGATATCGGCCATCGGACGCACTTTGCTCTCCGGGAATTCTTCGCTGAGCTTACGCAGGTAATTCAATGCTGCAAGCCGGTCAGCCTGCTGGTTGTAAGGGCTGAGATTGATCAGCGCCAGCTGGTACAGGGACTGGGCGCGGATGTCGTCTTCCGCCTCAGCGTTTTCGTAAACGGCCAGATACTCTTCTTCAGCAGCCTGAACGCGGCCATCTTCGATGGCATCCGCGCTGGACATACTCAACTCCTGATCCACCGGCTGGTTGGGCCGGTTCAACAGGGCTTCTTCATCGACTGTTTCCAGTAGCGCTTCTGCGGAAACCAGCTCATGATCGGCGGACTGATGCTCATCCAGACGACGCAGCTGATGCTGAATACGTATTTTCAGGCCGGTATCCGGGTATTCATCCAGGCATTGCAGGAAGAAGCTGCGGGCCAGGACATCATCACGCTGGTCGTTGTAAGGATTCATGTAGATCAGACCCAGCTGATACAGAAACATGGGACGCAGGTTGTCACTGGTGTCCTCGGCACGGTAGTGCTCGAGATACAGCTCAGAAGCCTGTTCCGTGCGGCCAGCGGCAATGGCATCGAGTGAATAAGAATTCAGGTCGGGTTCTTCGCGCAGGGCCGCTGCAGCCCGGACTTTCATTGCCTGGGTGTAACTGACGTCATCGTCGCCGGAGCGTTTGCCGATGTTGCTGCAGGAAGCCACAGAGACCACCAGTGACAGGGCAGCCAGAGTGCGGCCGATAGTGCGCAGACGCTCTAGCGCAGAATTCTGAAAAAGAGATGTGCAGACCATGTTCTTATTGTTCGCGTGTTTGCATTGCTGACATAGTAAGGTCAGAAACGCCAGTTTGGAAGGCTGAGTACCCAGGTACGTGGGGACTCAGAGTGCTTTCTGGCATAATCAGAGGCTCAGTTCACTTTTTCACCCGTTAAAACCTCTGGAACTCCGTTAATTATGGCACAGGTACAGAATGCCCACCTGATTCGCCGGGCGGCCATCGCCTCCATGGCCACCGCTCTGATACTGCTGGTGGTTAAAGCCTTTGCCTGGGGGGCAAGTGACTCTGCCAGTATTCTGTCTTCGCTGCTGGATTCCCTGATGGATATCACAGCGTCGGTGGTGAACTTCTTTGCGATCCGCTATGCACTGACCCCCGCCGATGATGATCACCCCTTCGGACATACCAAAGCCGAGGGCCTGGCGGCGCTGATGCAATCGGCATTTATTCTCGGCTCAGCGGGGATGTTATTGCTGCACGTGGGAGAGCGGTTGCTGAACCCACAGCCCATTGATGACGTCGAGTTGGGTATCGGCGTCATGGTGTTTTCGACACTGGCTACGATCACTCTGGTGGCCTACCAGCGCTGGGTTGCTGCAAGGACTTCGTCTCTGGCGATCAAGGCCGACTCCGCGCACTACCTTGGTGATATTCTGACCAGTGCTGCTGTGGTGGCGGCACTCGTTGCCTCCTCTATGGAAGTCTACTGGCTTGATCCGGTGGTCGCAGTGCTGATCGGGTTGGTCCTTCTGTGGAGTGCCATTGGCATTCTCAAAGAATCCTTCCGCCTGTTGATGGATTACGCCATGGCACCGGAAGATGAAGACACAATCATTGAACTCATCCGTGAAACGGACGGCATTCATGGTTTTCACGATCTCAGGACACGTCAGTCTGGCGTGCTACAGTTTATACAGTTCCATGTGGATATGAGCGGCCAGCAGACACTGCAGCAGGCCCATGACATCGGGGACGCGCTGGAGCACAGAATCCGTGAGCGTTTTCCCCAGGCTGAGGTAATTGTTCATTATGATCCGGTGTAATGCGATTTAGTCTGTCACTCCTGTTGATACTAAGCTGGCAGACGTTTTTCACCGCGAGTGTTGCTCAGGCGAAAGAAGACGGCAGCGCCACCCTGCCTGCAGTCAGCCAGACGCCGCTGGTCGCTGATGAGCACAGCTCTGATAAACGCACTGAGACCTCCCTTTCATCGTCAGAACCCCCTCCCGAAAAAAAGTACCGTCATCCTGCCTCCATGGATGTGCTCTCCTCATCTTCCCATCCGGTGAATCCGGATGAAGTGGATTTTGCCGATCGTTCACGTCTCTGGGTCGTTGACCGCCTGGATACCTTATCCACGGGTCTCGATCGTTTTTTTATGAATATGTTGTTTGATGAACAGCTGCTTGATCAGGAAATACGGGGTAATTCGGCCCGCATCTCCGCCAGTTCTTACCGGGTGAAAGATGAGCTTACTGAATACAAGCTCGGCCTCGGGATCAACATTATTCTTCCGCACACCAATGAGCGACTGAACCTGCTGATCAGTTCTGAAGGTGAAGACGAGGGTAATGAGCCGGATATTCTGCGCAGTGCAGAACGTGCTGAGTATGTCGCGGCACTGCGATTTATTATCCGCGAAAGTAAACGCTGGAGGATTGATGCCGATGCTGGAATTAATTGGGCACTGATTCCTGATCCATACACCCGTCTGCGGGCACGACGTCCGATTGAATATGGGTTTATGAAATTCCGCTTCACACAGGAAATCAATTACTACACCAAGGAAGGTTACGGTGAAAAAACCGACCTCAGGTTTGATTTTCTGGTCAGTGAGCAGAAGCTGCTGCGTTTTGAAACCGGGGCTTCTTATCTGGTGAACGATGATTACTTCAAGCTGAGGTATGGCGCCGGCCTGTTTAATCAGGTGTCTGATAAATTTGCGTATGTACTGCAGGCCAGTGCGGCGGGAAACACCAAAGGCGATGGTGCAACCTTTGACCGCTATACGACGGGCATCCGTTTTCGTCGTCAGATATATAAAGAATGGATGTTCTTTGAAATTAATCCACAGATGATCTGGGCTGCTGAGTATGAGTGGAATCATCGCCCGGCATTACTCATCAGAATTGAAGCTGAACTGAACGAGTAACCGCCCTCAAGTTACATTCCTTCTCCTGTTAACCCTCTTTTTTTCTTCTCTCTGCTTTATTGCAGCTGCTTATTCTCCAATTCCTGCCAGTTTTAACCGCCGCTGAGTAACAGAATGTAAGATTAACGAAAAATCATGTATCTTCAGTAGGGGATAAACGGGGGCTGTCGGAAATTTGGCTAAACTTGATTCTGAAACCGGGTTGTCCGGCAGGTACAGACAAGGACAGTCAATGGCCACCGGGCGCTGTATCAGGCGTTTTTTAATCAGGTACGTCAGTGACAGACTTTATATTACAACAGGACAGCAGGATCATCCGGCCGCTGGAACAGCAGATTGATGTTCTCTCGGACCTGATCCAGCAGGACAAAAGCCACCAGAAATTTCCTGCAGAACTGGAAGCCGAATACGAAGACTTCCGGCGCACGCAGATGATCATGCAGGATATTCATCTTATTTCTGCGGGCTTAATTATTTTTCTGGTTTTCTCCTGGGCCGAGCTCTACATGACCGGCGGTCGCAGCATCAGTGTATTTGTTACCCGCTGCCTGATCGCATTTTTCTGCTTTATTGCGCTCTATCTGGTACCCCGTACCCGGTTAATGAACACGGGTTTTGAGATTGTCGCTTTGGGGTCTTACATCTGTTTTCTGACCTTGTTGTGGCAGATTGTTGCCTTCGCAGATGACCACACCCGTTACCTCTATCACCTCGGCATCGTCCCTATGCTGGTGTTTATGCTGCTGAGCCTGCGCAACAGTTATCGCATGATGCTGGTGGCTTCTGTGGCCATGTTGTTGAGTTATATCGCTGTGCTGCTGACGTTTCAGGTCAAAGGTGGAGACAACCCCTATGACGAATTCGCCATGCAGGTCGCACCTTTCTATATTCTGTTTCTGATCATTCAGATCGGTATGAATACTTACCTGAGTTATGTCATTGAATCCGGTACCCGTTCAGAATTTGTGAAGAACCGCCTGTTGGCGCTGGAAGCCCAGCGACTGCAGTATCTGGGACAACGACTGCAACAGTTATCAACCACAGACAGCCTGACCGGTATTGCGAACCGCCGCTATCTGGAAGAAAAGCTGGCCAGTGAATGGGCACGGGGTATCCGCAGTCAGCAGAGTCTGGCGTTGATCATGCTCGATGTGGACTTCTTTAAAGATTACAACGACGCCTACGGTCACCAGGTGGGGGATGAGTGCCTGAAACTGGTGACAGAGGCCATCCGCAGCTCCTGTCGCCGGCCGGGTGACTTCTGCGCCCGTTATGGCGGTGAAGAGTTTGTGGTGGTACTGCCGGATACCAGCGAAGACGATGCTGTACTGATGGCCGACGAAATCCGTCAGCGGGTGATGACCCTGGAGATTCCACACGCCACTTCCGATTTTGGTGTGGTGACCATCAGTATCGGTGTTGCGGCCAGTGTTCCGGATCAGAATGAGACCTGTGATGCCCTGTTGCGACTGGCTGACCTTGCGCTCTACCAGTCGAAAGACAGTGGACGCAACCAGGTAACTGCGTCCACTACACTGAGTATGTGATCAGGCTTTCAGGTCTTCCAGTACCGCGTCTTTTTCTTCCCAGAGCTTAGTCAGCCACAGCTGGAAGTTCTTGCGGTATTCTTCATCGTTCTCGTAATCGCCATTGAGCAGTTCGGCCGGGATTGGCTTCTGCTCGATGATGACATCAACGCGCTCCATTTTACCCTGCATAAACTCCCAGAAAGTTGGCACACCATCCGGGTAGTGGATGGTCACATCCAGAATGGAATTGAACTGATCGCCCATGGAGCTCAGGGCAAAGGCCATACCACCGGCGCGTGGCTTCAGCAGGTGCTTGTGTGGCGAATTCTGGCTGTCATGCTTGCTTTGGGTAAAGCGGGTCCCTTCAACAAAGTTCATCACACTGGTCGGCAGGTCCTTGAATTTTTCACAGGCCTGACGCGTGGTCTCGATGTCTTTGCCTTTCATTTCCGGGTGTTTCTTCAGATATTCCTTGGTGTAGCGCTTCATGAACGGGAAGTCGAGGGCCCACCAGGCCGCGCCCATAATGGGTACCCAGATCAGGCTCTGTTTCAGAAAGAATTTCAGCAGCGGGATGCGGCCATTGAGGCTGTGTTGCAGCACCAGAATGTCGACCCAGCTCTGATGGTTGGAGACCACAAAGTACCAGCCTTTGCGGCTCAGGCTGTCGGGGCGCTGGATATTCCAGTTCATTTTCTGCGTCAGCATCATCCAGCCGGAGTTGCCGGTAATCCAGATGTTGGCGATGGTGTTCAGAATCCAGGTAATGATCTTGCGGGTACCGGTGTGGGGAATAATCACCTTCAGAAAAGTGAAGGTGAACAGAATAACGCCCCAGAATAAGGTGTTGATCAGCAGCAGCAGGCTGGCGAGCACCGCAGAGACAGTGGGTGACATGAGCGGTTAATCCTTTTGTTGTTGTGACTGAATCACGGTCAGTGCAATGGTGTAGACGATGTCTTCAATCAGTGCGCCGCGCGACAGGTCATTTACGGGCTTAGCCAGACCCTGCAGCATGGGACCAATGCTGATAACGTTGGCCGAACGCTGCACGGCTTTATAGGTGGTGTTGCCGGTGTTCAGATCCGGGAAAACAAGTACCGTAGCCTGACCCGCGACCTTACTGTCCGGCGCCTTGGATTGAGCGACACTGGCCGTGGTGGCAGCATCATATTGTAATGGCCCGTCAATCTCCAGATCAGCCCGGCGTTCGCGCACGATGCGGGTCGCTTCCCGGACTTTCTCCACGTCAGCGCCACTGCCGGATTCACCGGTGGAGTAGCTCAGCATGGCGATGCGTACGGGTATGCCCATGGCCTGTGCCGATTCGGCCGATTGAATGGCGATATCGGCCAGTTCTTCGGCGTTGGGGTCCGGGTTGACCGCGCAGTCGCCGTACACCAGAACCTGGTCGGGCAGGCCCATAAAAAACACCGAAGACACAATTTTCGCGTCTGGCTTGGTCTTAATCAGCTGCAGGGCCGGGCGGATGGTGTTCGCTGTGGTGTGAATCGCACCGGACACCAGGCCATCGACTTCGTTTTGCGCCAGCATCATAGTGCCGAGTACCACGTTGTCTTCCAGCTGTGACAGTGCCATGGGGGCGGTGAGGTTCTTGTGTTTACGCAGTTCGACCATGGCATCGACGTAATTTTCACGCACGCTTTCGGGGTCCAGCAGTGTCAGGTCATCGGGCAGTTCAACCGCCTGAGCATTGGCGACCTGGCGGATCTTTTCTTCATCGCCGAGCAGAATGCAGTCGGCAATGCCGCGGGTCTGACAGATGACGGCCGCCTGAATGGTGCGTGGCTCTTCGCCTTCCGGCAGGACAATGCGGCGCCGGTCAGCGCGGGCTTTGGCAACCAGCTGATGACGGAATGCAGCGGGGCTGAGTCGTGGGGCGCGGGGCTCACCAATGTAATCCAGCAGTGCGGCTGTATTCAGGTGGTCAGCGATGGTGTTCACAATGCGCTGTACGCGGTCAGGGTCGTCGGCAGGCACATGGGTGCTGATTTCGGACAGAATGCGCGCCGTCGCAAAGCTGTTGCCACGAACGCTCAGCAGGGGCAGGCCACTCTGCCAGGCGGAGTTGCAGAAATCGAGCAGTTTCTGATCCGGCGTCAGGTTACCGGTGAGCAGCAGTCCGGCCAGGGGGGTGCCGTTGGTGGCAGCCAGTGCTGCAGCCACAATAATATCCGCGCGGTCCCCGGGCGTCACAATGAGGTTGCCAGGCTGTAACTGCTGCATCATATTCGGAAGGGTACGGGCGCAGAGACCTACACGGGATACCCGGCGATGTTCCAGTTCCCCTTCGCGCAGTACTTCGGCATCCAGTGCGCGCGCTACGTCCAGCGTTCTTGGGCTGAGCAGGGCGGGGTCCCAGGGTATCACTCCCATCAGTGGACACCCCTCAATCTGCAGACGCTCACACTCTTCGGTGCTGCTGGCCGACTCAGGAATGTTGTGCAGTTCTTCTTCCGACGTTGGCAGGTTACCTTCCAGATGAGGGGCACCGGCTTTATTGATAATGCAGCCCATGATGCTGGCTTTTTTGCCACCGAATACGCCGATCTGAAGCTGAATATCCGATGTGATCTCGG
>JBPEXS010000022.1:0-2257 GCA_052031325.1 Thalassolituus sp.
AACTTCCTGACTTACGTTGCTGAGCCGATTGCTCTGGAACGTCAGAGTCTGGGCTGGAAGGTTCTGCTGTATCTGACCATCCTGCTGGTGCTGGTATATCTCCTGAATAAGGAATTCTGGCGCGACATCAAATAAGGCACATCTCTGATGCGCCGTCCCGGCCCGGTCGTGAAAGCGACCGGGCTGTGTTTGTTTTTAAAGTTTAGAGTTTAAGAGAGGAAAGTATGGGAGTTGTAGCCAAGCGCTCTTCCATGACGTTTTTGTCCGACCCGGCTGATCATTACAGCCACCGCGTCCGTATTGTTCTGGCGCAGAAAGGTGTGACCGTCGATATCATGGACGTGGATCCGGATAACAAACCAGAAGATCTGGCGTCACTGAATCCCTACAACACGCTACCGACTCTGGTTGATCGTGAGCTGGTTCTGTATGAACCCAACGTGATGATGGAATATCTGGACGAGCGTTTTCCTCACCCGCCGCTGCTGCCTGTGTATCCGGTAGCGCGTGCTCAGAGCCGCCTGTGGATTCACCGTATTGAAAAAGACTGGTGTGCACTGGTTGATGTGATTCTGAAGGGCAAAGACAAAGAAGCGGCTAAAGCGCGTAAAGAGCTGACTGACAGCCTGATCGCTATTGTGCCTATCTTCAATGAAATGCCGTTCTTTATGAGTGAAGAATTCTCTATCGTTGACTGCTGTGTTGCGCCGGTGCTGTGGCGTCTGCCTGTTCTGGGTATTGAACTGCCTGAGAAACAGTGCAAGCCATTGCTGCAGTACATGGAGCGCCTGTTTGACCGCGAAGCTTTCCAGGCCTCACTGTCAGAAGCTGAGCGCGAGATGCGTGACTGATGACGGATAAAATGACGCCCAGCCGCCCTTATCTGATGAAGGCGCTGAATGAATGGATTCTGGACAATAAGTGCACCCCTTATGTGCTCGTTGAAGCAGGGTTGCCGGGCGTTCAGGTGCCACAGGATTACGTGAGCAACGGTCAGATCGTTCTGAATATCAGCCCCAGTGCTGTTCAGAACCTCATTATCGATGAGGAAGGTATGGCCTTCAGCGCACGCTTTGGTGGTGTTCCGATGTCTGTGAAAGTCCCGGTGGTCGCTATTCTGGCAATTTATGCCAAAGAGAATGGTCAGGGCATGGTGTTTGGTTCTGAAGCGGGTGCGCCGGATCCGGACGATACGCCACCACCACCAAAGAAAGAGCCGGTTGAAGAGAAATCCTCAGCCAGTCGTCCTTCCCTGAAAGTGGTGAAGTGATCGCAGCATCGTAAGAAGGCCACCTACGGGTGGCTTTTTTATATCTGTGATGACTTCAGTCATGCTCAATGTCTTTATCTACGAAAAAATCAGTACAACTTCACACTTCATTCCTGATGACATTCCTGGCCTTATAAACCCGTCGTACCCTGAAATAGAGAGAGACATTCAGGGGGCAAAAAATGTCAGATTTAAATCCTGTTAAATTGTTTGGACTCAGTGCCGCTTTCAGCGTCCTGATGGTGTCATCAGCACAGGCAGGACTGTTCAGTATTGAGGTTTCTTCAGAAGGTGCCACCTATACTGAGAGTTATGATTCCGTGTCGGAATTGGTTGACGATCTCGACCTGTCAGAGGTCAATGATGTGATTCCGGCGTATACCGACACTTCAGCAATCACCACGGTCATTAATTTCCGTGGATTACCGGTCACTCTGAGTGCCGCTGCAGATTCCAGCGCCATCACCATGAACATCGACGCGATCAATGTCACCACCACGTTTTCTGGTGCAGACCGTGATGACAGCATGGATCAACTGGAAGCCTGGTTTGAAGGGGATGGTCAAGATGCTCTTACGCGTCTGTTACAGGAGCTGGCGGCATCAACCCCCAGCGACCCGGTTGCGGGTAACCCGACGAGTCTGGTTTCACGCAACGTGGGCACCGACTTTGATTACGCGACGGACACCGGCGTCGGAGCTATTGAGCTGAATGTGCCGCAGAAAAGTCTGAATGGGAATATGGTGTCGGTGTTCGCCCGCTACAGCAATTATTCTTCAGACGGTGTTGAAAGCCGTGAGTATTCATTGCCATTGTCGTACAGCATCCGTTTCGATGACTCGGAAGATAAATTAACCATTCGGTTACCGGTGGCCTATGTAGTGTACGACGGCTCTGTGGTTTATAACGCAGGCCTTGGTGTTGGCTATGGCAAACAGATTAACTCTGCCTGGCGGTTGACACCTGCGGTGGGTTATAGCCTGGTCG
>JBPEXS010000220.1:0-4602 GCA_052031325.1 Thalassolituus sp.
GCGGAGGCAGCGATAACGGCAAACAGAGGTGCACCGGCAAGTGCCAGCAGCAGCAGGGCTAATGTGACCAGTAGGCTCATTGTCCGGCCTCCTTCAGATCTGCTTCGCCGGGCGCTTCAAGCGTCAGGTGACCGGTGATGGCCATAATGGATTGCAACAGAAAGCGCAGCCCCATCAGACCAAAGCTGACCGGGATGATGGCCTGCAGAATCCACGCAGGAAGGTCATTGAAGGCGCGATCATCGAATTCGTGGGTCATGTTCACAAAGATGCCGGAATGCCAGCAGATCAGCAGGCAGACCCCAGCTGCAAAGGCAGAGGTAACCACAGCGATGACCCGCACCACCGGTGCTGGAGCCAGGCGACTGATCAGATCAATGGCAATGTGCTCACGCGAGCGGGTCGCCACCAGAGCCCCGGCCAGACCGACCCAGAGCACCATCACCCGCAGTAAGGGTGTTACCCAGACAATGCCGCCTCCGAACAGGAGACGGGCCAGAATATCCACGCCTGCGAGCACGATCATGCTCAGCAGCAGAAGAACCAGGATGCTGTCTTCAATGCGGTGCAGCGCGCGGATCAGAAAACTCATTCAGCGCTGCTACCCATCTCCGCCCGGACTTCATCCAGACGCTGCTGCAGCTGCTGGAACAGCTCAGTCGGATAGACATCATCATCCGCGAGCTTGCTCAGAGAGCGCTCGGCCAGATCACGCCAGGCAGCTTTGTCGTCTTCAGAGAGGGATACAAACTCAACACCGTTGTTTTCCATCGCGGCACGGGCATTCACCTCATCGGTCTCGTTGATTTCCGACATGGTATCGAATGCCTGCTTCATGCGGGCCTGCACAATCACCTGATCATCGGCACTGATTTTATTGAAGGCTTTCTGATCAACCACCAGCATACCAATGATATATACCAGTGGATAATCGGTGACGTAGCTGAGCTTGGTGTACCACTGTAGGGCAATGGCCGCCGTCAGGTTCACGGCCAGGGTATCAATCAGTCCGGTCTGCAGGCTGGTATACACATCAGACACCGGCAGTACCACCGGGTCGACGCCACCCATTTCAAAGGTTGTCTGGCTGACCTGGTCACCTTCCGGCACCCATACTTTGTGGTCTTTCACCTGATCAGACGAAGTAATCGGCTTATCCGACATCAGGTAAGCAAAGCCACCTTCAGACAGCCCCAGTACGGTGTAGCCTTTCTGGGCCATCGCTTTGTAGATGTAGGGATCGTATTCTTCACGTACCGCGCGCAGCTCTTCGAGGCTGCGGAAAGTGAATGGCAGGCTGTAAAGCTGCGCCGTGGGTGCGATGTCGTCAAAGGCACCGGTGGACAGTGCGCCACCCTGCAGCTGCCCGATACGCATTTTACGCAGTACGCTCTTATCACTGCCCTGCACACCGCCCGGGTAGAACTTGAATTTCACCCGACCTTCGGTCTGCTCTTCAATGTCACTGCCGGCGGCACGCATCTCTTTCATCCAGCTGGTACCGTCGGGTACCAGTGAGGCAATCTTCAGGGTAACGGCGGCCTGGGCCGGTGCCATCATCAGCAGCAGGCAGAATAACGCAGTAAGCTGTTTCATAAGGGTTCCAGTTAACAAGAGGAATTCGGTTTAAAAATAATCGGGTGATTCGTCTAGCAGGACCTGAGCCTGACGTTGGGCAAGGCCATTGATGAGAGTCAGTCCATCGTATTCTGGTTCCGCAGCGAGTACGTCTTTCAGCAGCTGATCATGCAGATCCTGTTCGAACATAAGTCGCGCGTATTGTTTGGCAAACAGCACTTTGGCCATCAGATGATGCCCGTCAGTAAGCGCAATGGCTTTTTCAAAGTGCTCACGACCGACCTCTGGCTTGCCACCAAACGACGGCGGCACCTGAGTGTTCAGCACACCGAGGTACACCTGTACGGTGGCGTTGTCATAGGCTTCATCGTAGCTGGCTACCCACTCCATCAGTGACTGCACTTTGCCGAGCTGGGCAATGGCATTCCAGTCATCGCTGTTGGCCTGAATCCAGCCAGCCCAGGCTGAACCATAGGCATAGAGCATGCTGATATCGCCTTCGTCATACCTTTCAGCCAGAGCGGCATTCAGTTCATCCAGCGGGCCATCCATCAGTGGGCAGGCTTTTTTATCGTATTCGCACAGTGCGCGACGGGCGTAGCTCAGTGCTTTGTCCGCCATTTTCTTAGCCTGCTGCTCATCACTTGTGAACGCACCGGCATATGCACCGTACAGGCGGGAGCCAGCGAGCAGGAGGTTTTCATTTTCCGGATACGTCAGAATCAGCGCATCCAGCATAATCAGATAGGAAGGCACACCTTCAGCCACGATGTCAGGGTTTTCCTGATTCATCATGGCACGGGACAGATTATCGGGCAGTTTAGTCACCGCACAGGAGGCGAGGAAGGTACACAGCAGGAGAGTCAGAAACGCTTTCATAATCAGGCAGAACCCGGTAGCAGCGACGCATAACACATCGGGTGAATTTCGCGCCTGAAATGACCGGCGCTGCCCCATAAAATCAGAGGTCGGCAGGATTGTACACTGCCATACCCGGGCTTTCATCCATTGGCTGTGGCTGACACAATCTGGTTCTCACCCCCTTTTCAATTCGGCCTTTCGATGGCGTTGAGTGCGCCGTTTCAGTCTTGCGGCCTGCCCACTCCGTCAGGAGGGCAAAGACCGCAACTCCTGCAGCGACCGGGCATTATTCAGAGCCCCGGAACAGAAATCGACGCCAATACCACGCAGGATATCCCAGGCCAGATCATTGCCTGTGTATTCAGCGATGGTTTTCTTCGCCATGAAGCGGGCAATTTCCTGAATGGACTTCACCAGCGCGTAGTCTGCTGAGCTGGTGTGCAGGTCATCGATCAGGTTGCGGTCGATACGCACCAGATCCACAGGCAGTGTTTTCAATGTTCGGTACGAGGCCTGACCGGTACCGAATTCCGACAGAACAAACTGACAGCCGAGAGAGCGCAGATCATGCATGTGCTCCGCCGTACTGCTCAGATCACCGCGGATACTGGCCTCATTCAGCTCGAAGCAGAATTTGTTCACCGGCACACTGTAGGTTTCCAGCTGATGGCGCAGATAACCGGTAAGGCGACCATCGGTCAGGCATTCGCCGGAAATCTTCAGAATAAAGCGCCGGATATCGACGGCCTCTTTTTCGTTCTCTCTCAGCCAGTGCGCCAGACGACGCACCATCCAGCGGTCCATGTCATAGGCCTGCTGAAAACCACCGTTGTTGCTGTAGCGCACTTCGTCAGGCGGTATCTGACCACCTGGGCCATCCGGCAGCTGACATACGGCTTCGTACTGGATGATTGATTTGTTTCTCAGCTGTACCGGCTCCACCGGCACCATCAGCAGCGACAGGGTATCTGTCTGCAGCGCCCTTTCCATCCGCTCACGCCAGGCCGTGAATTCACGGTAACGGTCACGCGGCGAATGCTGATACTGATAACGCAGAACCGAAGAGACCGGTCCGGCAATGGCCTCATTGCAGGCTGACTGCGCCTGTTCCAGCAGATCGACCGCGTCCGAGGTTTCTGCGGTCAGCATGGTAACGCCTGCTTTGATCGCCGGATGAAGATCGAGATCGCCACTGGTCTTCACCGGCTGTTTGGCGGCATGCTCAATAAACTGGCGCGCCAGCGACTCGGCCCGTTCAATATCCTCACCCGGTAATAACAGGGCGTAGCTGCTGTCACTGATACGCGAACAGGTGTACCCGGCAAACTGCTCCTGCAACTGTTCGGCGACGGTTTTCAGACAGGCATCCCCGGTTCTGAGACCGTAGCTCTGATTAATTACCCGCAACTGATGAATATCAAACAGCACCAGACTGAGGGACGCGCGCTGATGACTGTGCAGCTGTATGGCACCGTTAAGCAGATGGATAAAATGTGCCCGGTTCACCAGCCCGGTGAGTGGATCCGTATTTGCCTGACGCGACAGGTCGCTGTAAATCTGCTGCACCAGAGAGTCGATGCTCTGATCCAGGGTGGACTCTTCCTGCTCATACAGCCGCCGTACCTTATCTTTGTCCATCAGCTCTGACAGTTCATCAAAGCGGAAGTCATGAACCCGCAGGCCGGTGTGGTTTACGCAGGCGAGGCGCGAATGGTCTTCGGCAATCCAGGCAATAGAAACGACCTGCCCGGTTTCGAGAATCTGCAGACGGTCACCCGTCTCCAGCGACTGCACACGACGGGAGCCTTTGCCGGTCCCGGTGGTAACATCAATTTCTTCCTGGAACGGCTGCATCTCAACCATTTCCGGCAACTGCCCGCCACTGAGGTGGGTACCTGCCGATGTCAGCATATGGCGATACCACTGCAGATGCTCAGGCAGAGAACCATTCAGTTCATCCAGTTCAGCGCGGGCCTGTTCCGCCATGGGGATAAATGACTGCAGCAGCTTCGACTGACCGCGATTCTGCGGTCCGAACACTTCGAGGATGTCACGATACAGCTGTACGCTGGCCTGAAACGGCTCACTGTCCGGACCTTCCCGCAACCAATGGATGGTCAGCATCTGCTGCCAGCCATCGTACAGCCAGTCGACGACGCTCTG
>JBPEXS010000221.1:0-1050 GCA_052031325.1 Thalassolituus sp.
AGAAGGGTGCTGCTGATGGCAGCGGCTAGCAGGGTGAGTCGCATCGGATCTCCGGTTTTTGTGCGTTGCTGCCTGGTACTGACGGGCACTTCCATCGTGCAGTAGGACAGGCGGCGTGAAAAAGAATGAGCTCACGTCCGAAAGTGTGAGCTGGCAGGCTCATGAGTATAGGAAAGGGCGATGGAAAGAGACAAGGACATCCCCGGCCGGAACAGTGTTTGTCGTGTATGTTACTACGTGCCGACGAGTATTCCCCAGCTTTGCTGGGGATGCTCGTCGGTGCAACCGGTTTAGAGTCACTGAATATGTTGTTTCTATGTCTATTGAGACTAAATCTCGGTTGCTGTTATCAGAGCTGAAGGCTCTGATGATAGACGAAGTGCAAGGGGTTTCTGACTATCTAAACGCGTTGCGATTTAATGAGCTTAGCTGGGGGATGCTCGTCGGTGCAACCGGTTTTACGTGCTGAGTGTGTTACTTGGCCAAAGGCCAAGTGATACGCGAAGTGCAGCCGATTTATCGTAACTACAACTGTCGTCGTCTGGAGTCGTCTGGAGTCGTCTGGAGTCGTCTGGATTCGTCAGTCGTCAGTCGTCAGTCGTCAGTCGTCAGTCGTCTGTCGTCAGTGCAAACTACGACTCGCGGCGTGATAATCGTATTCCTCTCCATCTGCTTCGTGCTGGGCTGCTGCCTCATCCATATGCTGGAAGCGGTCAATCTCTTCATCCGTCAGATAGTGCAGGCATTCGCCACCAAAGAACCAGAACAGACCCCGGTCGAGTACGGGCATCAGCTGAGGGTGATGCGTGCCGATAAGCGCCAGCAGATCCTGGCCGGATTCGTACGCTGTATCCCTGTGTTCCGTGAGCTGATCAATCAGGCTGCGGAATTGTTGTAGAATGTCTTCACTGATCGCACCAGCCTCCTGTGCTTCGGCTTTTTCTAACCGTTGCAGGCTTTCTTTCAGAAGGTCGAGGTAATAATCGGTGCGCTTGCTCATGTGTCTCTCAGAATTCAGGATTTATCTATGGTTGCTGCCCTGGCAGTAAA
>JBPEXS010000222.1:0-1311 GCA_052031325.1 Thalassolituus sp.
ATGCCGATGTCGACTTTGCCTCGGTGGGTCTTGGCTTTATGTTCTGAGCATAAACCCGAAATAAAAAATACCAAAGTAAAAAACCCGGGTTTGCCGGGTTTTTTTGTGCATCAGACATCAGACGTCCGACCTCAGACAAAGCCTCAGCTATTAGCCGTAATAATATCGCGCAACACCATCGGCAGAATGCCTTTGTGGCGGATCTGCTCAAGCTCAGACGAGGTATCCACACGAGACACCAGAGTGTGCTGCGCACTTGAACCGTCTTTGCGCTTGATCGTCAGCGTTGCAGAACCACGCGGCTGCAGGGCATCAATACCCGCCAGATCGAAGGTTTCAGAGCCATCCAGCTTCAGAGAGCCCAGAGTTACGCCTTCTGGCAGCTGCAGTGGCAGAACGCCCATGCCCACCAGGTTGGACTTGTGAATACGCTCAAAGCTCTCAGCAATAATGGCTTTCACACCCAACAGAGCCGGGCCTTTCGCCGCCCAGTCACGGGATGAGCCGGTACCGTACAGCTTGCCGCCGAATACCACCGATGGCGTGCCTTCCTGCTGGTAACGCGAAGCAGCATCGTAGATCGACATCTTGGTCGCGTCGCCATTGGCGTTGTAGTAATTCGTCACCGCGCCAGTAGTGCCCGGCAGCATCAGGTTTCGGGCTTTTACGTTGCCGAAAATACTGCGCAGCATCACATGGTGGTTACCACGACGAGCGCCCAGAGAGGTCAGGTCGTTGGCATCCACACCGATCGACATCAGGTACTCACCCGGAGGAGAGTCAGGGCGGATACGGCTCACAGGTGAGATATGGTCAGTGGTGGTGTTGTCATCACACATCACCAGCATACGTGCGTCGCTGATGTTGTTGAGTGAATCTGCTGGGGTTTCCAGAGCGAAGCCATCGAAGAACGAGATTTCCTGAATGTAGCTCGACTTCTCATCCCACTGATACACAGGGCCAGTCGGTGATTCCAGCTTCTGCCAGGTTTCCGGGCCACCCATGGAGTTTTCATAGGTTTCGCGGAAGGCGGTCGGGTCCATGCACTCGTGCATGGTTTGCGTGATTTCCGCGTTGCTTGGCCAGATGTCTTTCAGGAACACATCATTACCCTGAGCGTCTTTGCCCAGCGGCTCTTTGGTCACGTCGATATTCACATTGCCAGCAATCGCCATAGCAATCACCAGCGGAGGCGACATCAGGAAGTTAGTGTCGACATCCGGGTGCACGCGGCCTTCGAAGTTACGGTTACCCGACAACACAGAAGACACAATAATGTCGTGGTCACGCAGCGCCGCTTCAATGCTCGGC
>JBPEXS010000223.1:0-1994 GCA_052031325.1 Thalassolituus sp.
GCAAAACTGATGGCCTGGTGCCGTATGTTTGCCAAAGACCTGCACGCAGCCAAACACCTTAATGTGCAGATGCTCGACCTGTCACTGCCGGTGTCAGATCAGCATCTGAAGCACAAGCTGAACAAAGGCCGTGGCTGGGCACTGGCTCAGGCCGCACGCCTGATCCGCGAAGCGCGTTATATGGGCTTTGAGATCTGCGTCGGTATGGAAGACGCGTCCCGCGCGGACATGGACTTCCTCAAGCAACTGGCGGAAGTCGCACAGGAAGCCGGAGCAAAGCGTCTGCGTTTTGCCGACACCGTCGGCATCATGGAGCCCTTCAGCCTGATGGAGCGCATGCGCGACCTGCGCTCAGCGACGGATCTCGAACTGGAGATGCACGCCCACGACGACTACGGTCTGGCCACGGCCAATACGCTGGCGGCGGTTCTGGGTGGCGCCACTCACATCAACACCACAGTGAATGGTCTGGGTGAGCGTGCCGGCAATGCCGCACTGGAAGAGTGTGTGCTGGCGCTGAAGAATCTGCACGGTATCGATACTGGCATTGATTCGTTCGCTATCACCGAAATCTCGCAGATGGTTGAGAAGGCCTCGGGCCGCGCGGTTAGCTGGAACAAGAGCATCGTCGGTGCCGGTGTCTTCACCCACGAAGCCGGTATCCATGTCGATGGCCTGATGAAAGACCGTCGCAATTATCAGGGCCTCGATCCACTGGAAGTGGGCCGCGACCACGTCCTGATGCTCGGCAAGCATTCTGGCAGTAAAGGCGTTCTGGATGCCTATCTGCGCCTGGGTATCGAACCGACCACCTGGCAACTGACCCTGCTGCTGTCACAGATCCGCGCTCTGGTGACCCGCACCAAGCGCACCCCGTCAGACATTGAGTTACTTAACCTGTATCTGGCGTTACCGGAAGCACTGAACCCACTCAACTCAGCCGCTGCAGCCCCTGCAGCGAACTCTGCAGATATGTCGTCCGCAGAAGGAGAAGCCGCATGTCAGCCTCAGATACTTCAAGCCTGAAGCCTGCAGCCACAGCAGCAAAACGTCCGTCGATCTGGCAGCAATGGTCAGAAGACATCGGCAGTGTGTTCGAACGGGACCCGGCGGCCCGCAACCGCTTTGAAGTACTGATGACTTATCCGGGCGTGCACGCTCTGCTGGTGCACCGGGTCAGCCACTGGTTATGGCAGCGCCGCGCATACTTTGCTGCCAGGGTACTCGCCTTCTGGGGGCGTCTGTTCAGCAACGTGGATATCCATCCCGGTGCGCAGATTGGTGCCCGTTTTTTTATCGACCACGGCGCCTGCGTGGTCATCGGTGAAACCGCCGTGATCGGCGACGACGTCACCCTCTATCACGGTGTCACCCTCGGCGGCACCAGCTGGAAGAAAGGCAAGCGTCATCCGACGTTGGGCAACGGTGTGATGGTGGGTGCCGGTGCCAAGGTACTGGGCAATATCACCCTCAGCGACAACGTACGGGTAGGTGCCAACTCGGTGGTGGTCGAAGACGTACCGGAAAGCTGCACCGTCGTCGGTATCCCCGGCAAGATCGTGCGCCTGCGTGAGGCCGGTCAGCTCAATCCGTATGGCATCGATCTGGATCATCACCTGATACCGGACCCGGTGGGCAAAGCCATTAACTGTCTGCTGGAGCGCATCGACGCACTGGAAGCACAAGTCACGCAGAAGTCCGCTGAAGAACGTTACAAAGATTGTGATCCGGACAACGAAGTCTGTGAGAACGACTGTCCGGGGGCAGCCCACGCTGGGGGAAATATTGCACTGCGCAATAAACCCCATCAGCTGGTGACCAGCCCACGCTGACTCATGAGCCGGAATTAATGGTGTAGGAACAGAAAGGTAAGCACGAATGGATCTGCAGGATTTTGAAGGCCAGAGCATGTATTTCGACGAGCAGACACCCGCTGAGGTGGAAGCTCTGATACAGCAGGCGTCTGAACTGTATGGCGAAGGCAACGCGGAAGC
>JBPEXS010000224.1:0-1882 GCA_052031325.1 Thalassolituus sp.
TCAAGCAAGGCCTCCAGATACAGGCCGGAAGACACCAGCATGACTTTGAGTGCCAGAAACCCGGTACTTTGTCTGAGCAGGTCGGCCCCCTGGTCGCTGTAGAGCTTGCCAACACTGATGGCGGGATGTGGGTGACGGGTGATCAGCATGTCCGGCTTGATGAACATGGCCAGTGTCTGCGCCTGCAGCTCCAGTGTTGGCGTAAAGCTGGCGATGCCGCGATACAGAATAAACGTACGGTCGCTGAACTCTTCTATTTTTGGGGGGTGTACGGCGCGCTGAGCATCCTGAATCACCAGGTCATGGCAGCCTAGTGACCTCAGTAATGCGGCTTCGGCTTCGGGCTTTTCATCTTCAATATCAATCCATATGCGGGTGTGGCCACCTTGTCGCCAGACCGTGATCAGGTCTTCAGCACCCATTCTGATGTCACCGTCGCCGGTCAGTAGCATAGTGCGGATCATAAAATCGCTTTCCTTTGTATTCATTTCAGCTGGCCTAATCTTGCCCGTAAAGACAGGGGCCGAACAGCTCAGACAGGCATCAGACCTATTGATTCAGCGCATAGTTGGTGTAATCTCACGCAGCCGCTGGTTACCGGTGGCTAAATGAACAATTTCTGAGAGCACAACCATGCCAAAAGCCAGTGAAATCAAAAAAAATGCGGCGGTGGAATACGACGGCGCTGTCTATTTCGTAAAAGATATTGAGCGCTCCGTGCCTCAGGGCCGCGCCGGTGGATCCATCTACCGTATGCGCATGTACAACGTCGTGACCGGCGCCAAGCTGGACGAGTCGTTCAAAGACAGCGACATGCTGAACCTGGCCGACCTGATCCGCCGTGAAGCAACTCTGTCGTACATCGATGGCGACGAGTACAACTTCATGGACAGCGAAGACTTCACCATGTACCCGCTGAACAAAGAAAGCATCGAGCACGAAGCGCAGTTCATCACCGAAGAAACCAAAGGCATTCAGGTAGTGGTTCTGAACGATGCCGCTGTGGGTATTGATATCCCGACCATCGTTGAGCTGGTGATCACGGATACGGCTCCGGCGATGAAAGGTGCATCAGCGACCTCGCGTACTAAGCCGGCCACACTGACGACGGGGCTGGTGGTGAATGTGCCTGAGCACATTTCAACCGGTGACCGGATTAAGGTGAATACTGAAGAAGTGAAGTTTACCGGGCGGGCGTAATGCGACCTTCGGATGGCAGGGTTTCACCGCGAAACCCGGCCTCCGGTTATAGCCGCCACGGAGGTACTGACCGACATGGACGCGCCACAGAAAAACACCCTGATTTTTGACCTCGACGGTACCCTCAGCGACCCCAGTCCCGGGTTTATCCGCTGCTTTAATGAAGCCCTCGCCCTGCATGACCTTCCACCCGCAGCATCACAGGAACTGATCCGCTGGATCGGACCACCCATTGAGAGTACCTTCCGCGCGTTCGCACCGGCAACCGATGAAGCAGGCATCAACCGGCTGATTATCGATTACCGCGCACGTTATGCGGAGTATGGCTTCAGCGGAAACATTATTTATTCCGGAATTCCTGAGTTACTGCACAAGCTTTCCACCGCTGATTTTGATCTCGGCGTCTGCTCATCCAAACGCACCGATTTTGTGGAAAAAATCCTTCATCAGTTTGGTATTCATCACTGTTTCAGATTCATAAATGGTGGGGATATTGGTATTGAGAAAACTCAACAGCTCAGGGGGTTACTGGATGACGGCGTGATTGATCAGAATGCGGTAATGATTGGCGACCGCAGGATGGATGTAACGGCAGCGAAGAATAATAAATTGAAGTCAGTCGGGGTTTTGTGGGGATTCGGGGACAGAGAAGAGTTGGAAGCTGCTGGGGCGGATGTGATTG
>JBPEXS010000225.1:0-6220 GCA_052031325.1 Thalassolituus sp.
CTGAGGGTCGCTGACGTCATATCCTGAGAGGTTAACTGGCTGAGCGCAGCACGTGCCCAGTGTCCGAGGGTATCCCGGCGCTGATCCATAGAGTTCTCACTGTCTGCCTGTCCGGATCAGGGTGACCCGGTGAAATACTTATTATCATGCCCAACCGGGGAAACCGGAGCCCGCAAGACTGTACATTGTGCATACACAGACCATAGAATTGCGGGCCTGAAAATGTCTGCCAGACTAACTACGACCACAGAAACGGCCGGTTAGCTGTTGGGGCTGATGCCCGGTGAGCTGAGCAGGCGTACGATATCACACTTCATTCTGGATTCGCGCTTG
Organism: Thalassolituus sp.; assembly: GCA_052031325.1. Lineage (GTDB taxonomy): Bacteria > Pseudomonadota > Gammaproteobacteria > Pseudomonadales > Oceanobacteraceae > Thalassolituus. The sequence goes on from JBPEXS010000225.1 coordinate 334, forward strand.
TCGCTTACGATGTCTGCTAAACCAAAACTGCTCGTGCTGGCACTTTCTGTCGCCGCCTGTACCAGGGCCTTGCCGGTCGCTGCGGCCGATGACCTGAATGAACTGCCTCTGAGCAGTGATCAGGCCGTTGGTTCACTGCCATCCGCTGAACAGTCAACCGCTGAACAGTCAGGCGCGGAGCCGTTAACCGCAGAAGCCAGTGATGAACTGCAGACACTGAACTTTCAGAATCTGAACTGGTACCCGCGTAGCCTGCTCAGTGCAGAAGAAAGCGCCGCCCTGCCTACCTTCTGCAGTGGCCAGTATAAGCCTGTCCGTATCGTGCCTTTAGCAGGTGACCGCATTGAAGCTGAAGCCGATGAATCGGAAATGCAACTGGAAGGCGGTGACATTATTCTGCGTGGTGACGTTTTATTGCGACAGCAGGACCGTCTGTTGCTCAGCGACCAGGTAAGCTGGCTCGCCAACAGCCGTGAAGCCGAGCTGAGTGGCAGCATCCGTCTGCGCAACTCCGGCATTGCCGTCAATGGTGAGCGTGCCTACTTCAACGAGACCACAGGTGAAGTTGAAGTCTTCGACGCCAATTATGCCCTGACCTCCAAGCACCTCAGAGGGTCTGCAGCAAGCCTGCAACGTCCGGATGACAACCTGCTGTTACTGCAGGACGCAACCATGACCTTCTGTGAACCGGATCAGAACGACTGGGACATCAAAGCCTCAGATATCCGCCTTGACCAGGCCTCTGGCTTTGGTACCGCATGGCACAGCCGTCTGCGTATTAAGGAAGTACCTGTGATGTACATTCCTTATTACCGTTTTCCGATTGATGACCGTCGCCTGACGGGCTTTCTTGACCCTACCATTGCCATCAACGGTGAGGGTCAGGCCGAAGAAATCCGGCTGCCGTTTTATATCAACCTACACCCCCAGATGGACGCCACCATTACACCCCACCATGTGCTGGATCACGGCGTCATCTGGGAAAATCAGCTGCGTCATAAAACCCGCCTGCTGGGTGATGGTGAGCTGAACTATCACTACCTGAAACACGATGCTGAACTCGATGAAAAACGTTGGCTGACCAACTACCAGCAGAGTGGCCGCTGGGGTGAGCACTGGACCCACCGCTGGGTCTACAACAACGTCAGTGACAGCGATTATTTCAGTGACCTGAACCCTGCCGGCAGCGTCGACCGCACCACTCACCTGCCACGTTTCGGCCAGGTCCGCTACGCCGACGAGCACCTGCGTGCTGAGCTGCTGGCTGAGAGCTTCCAGACCATCGACGACAACATCACCCTGCGTAACCGCCCGTACCGCCGGTTACCGCAGACCAGTCTGATCTGGCAGCCTCTGCTACCTGAGCCAGAGCAGCGCTGGAATCTGTCGCAGAAACTGGAATTCACCCGCTTCAACCGCCAAAGCAGTGCCATCATTGATGACGAGCTGCAGACACTGTCAGGCTTCCGGGCTCTGAACGGTGACCGCACCCTGGCCGACACCAGCCTCAGCTATGACATGCAATGGCCGTTTGGCTTTCTGATTCCCAAGGCCGAATACCGCCACCGCAATTACCGCCTGTACGATGAAGACGTTGCGGATATTGAGGATGCCCCATCGTTCGGCACTTACCGTCTGAGTCTCGACGGCACGCTGATTTTTGAGCGTGAATTCGACTTTTTCAGCAACGCCTACCAACAGACGCTGGAACCGCGCCTGTTCTACGCTTACAGCCCGTACGAAGAAGGTCAGGAAGACGTCCCCGCCTTTGACACCAAAGACCAGACCATCACCTACAACAGCATCTTTACCGGCGACCGCTTCACGGGCGATGACCGTCTGGCCGACCTGAACCAGCTGGGTGCTGGTGTGACTACCCGCTTCTTCCGTGATGACGGCCTTGAACAACTGCGTTTATCACTGGGGCGGATCTGGTACTTCAAAGACCGCGAAGTCACTCTTGAAGGTAAAGAAACTGAAGACTTTCTGGCCCGTGAGACGTCGAGCACGCTGGGCGAAGCCGAATGGAACCCAACCAGCTATCTGTCGGTCTTTTCCTTCATGGAATGGGACCCTTATGAAGACTATGCACGCCAGCGTCGTTACGGTGTGCGCTACGCTGACAAACGCAATCACATGCTGAGCGTATCCCGCACTGAGAAGCTGACCCGCGACACAGAACGCGACACCGAGAACTTCACCGACCAGCTGGATATTGGTGTATTCTGGGCCCTGACCGACAGCTGGGCTGTATTTGGCCGTCAGCTGCGTGACCTCGAACATTACGAAGAAGACGTGAAACAACCGGAAGATCCGACACTCGAAGTGCTGGCCGGTGTCGAGTATCAGAACTGCTGCTGGCGCGCACAGTTTTCATACCGGGAGACATCCCGCGTCGTCAATGAACCTGAGGAAAACCTCACTACCAACAAACGCTTTGGCTGGATGCTGACCATTCAGCTCAAGGGTCTGACCAGCTTCGGTGCCGGCACCGACCAGATTCTCAGCGAAAGCATCTATGGATACACAAGACGTACATACCATGATTTCTAAATTTGTTACTGCCCTGTCACTCAGCCTCTGTTTACTGTCGCCCGTGCAGGCTGCCCCGGAGTTGGTAGATCAGGTCGTTGCCGTCGTCGATGACGACGTCATCATGGCCAGCGAACTGGACATGCGTATCCGCACGGTTGAGCTGCAGAATTCCGACATGCAGATTCCCGATGCTGACACGCTGCGTGCACAGGTCCTGGAGCGCATGATCGAAGAAAGCATTCAGCTGCAGATGGCGCGCCGTGCCGGTATCCGCATCAGCGAATCCCAGCTCAACGAAGCCATGCAGCGCATCGCCAGTCAGAATGGTCTGTCACTGCCTGAGTTTCAGCAGGCGATGGCTGGTGAAGGCGTTTCTTTTTCTTATGCACGCGAGCAGATCCGTAACGAAATGCGCATCAGCCGGGTGCAGCAGTATCAGGTAGGTGAACGCATCCAGGTCACCGATCAGGATATCGACTACTTTCTCGCGTCTGAAATTGGTCGCATGGCCTCAGCCGCCGAATACCATCTGCGCCATATCCTGATCTCGGTTCCGGCAGCGGCCAGCCCGTCTGACTATCAGGAGGCCGAAGCCCGTGCTCAGGCACTGGTCACTGACCTGCGTAACGGCGCTGATTTCGCCAGTGCTGCGGTCGCACAGTCCAGTGGTGTAACGGCATTGAAAGGCGGCGATATGGGCTGGCGTAAAGAAGGCCAGCTGCCCGGTATCTTTGCCGATCTGGTCAAAAGCATGACGATTGGTGAAGTGTCTGAGCCGATTTCCACCGCCAGTGGTTTCCACATCATCAAGCTGGAAGAAAAACGTGGCGGCAGCACCCAGATCGTCGAACAGACCAAAACCAGTCACATTCTGATCCGCACCAACGAAGTCCGGGATGATCAGCAGGCCGAAACCCTGATCGGCACACTCTATGAACGCGCCCTGGCCGGTGAAGACTTTGCCGACCTCGCCCGTGAATTCAGTGATGACCCTGGCAGCGGCTCTGCCGGTGGCGACCTCGGCTGGGTATCCCCGGGAGAAATGGTGCCAGAATTCGACAGCGTCATGGCCACTCAGCCCGTCGGCACCATCAGTCCACCGCTGAAAAGTCGTTTCGGCTGGCACATCATCAAGATAGAAGACCGTCGTCAGGCCGATATGGGCGAAGAGATTCAACGTAATCAGGTACGTCAGATGCTGTTCGGCCGCCGCTTTGAAGAAGAGCTGCCCATCTGGCTGCGGAAAATCCGCGCCGAAGCCTATGTCGACATCAAGGACGGTGTGTGAGCGCACCGATACTGCGCCTTGCCATCACCACAGGCGAACCGGCCGGTATCGGCCCGGATATCTGTCTTGCCGCGCAGCAACTGCAGCAGACTCATCAACTGATTCTTATCGGTGATGAGCAACTGCTGAAAGACCGGGCAGAGGCTCTGGGACTGACCGCAGAGCTGCCGCACTTCGATCCTCAGGCCGAGGCCGTTGCCGGTGTATTTCTACACCATGTACCGCTGACAAAAGCGGTCACCCCCGGGCAGCTTGACGACGAAAACAGCCTGTACGTAATTGAAACCCTGAAGATTGCCGTACAGGGCTGCCTCGACGGGCTCTGGTCGGGTATTGTCACCGCGCCAGTACACAAGGGCATCATCAATCAGGCAGGCATTCCCTTTACCGGCCACACTGAATACTTTCGTGATTACTGTGGCTGCGACGAGGTGGTCATGATGCTGGCCACCACCGATCTCAAAGTAGCCCTGGTGACCACTCACCTGCCGCTCAAAGACGTGGCTGCAGCCTGTACCGCTGAACGTATTCAGCGCGTAACCCGCATTCTCAATCATGATCTGAAAACCAAATTCGGCATTGCCCAGCCGCGCATTCTTGTTGCCGGTCTTAACCCCCACGCCGGTGAAGACGGCCACCTGGGCCGTGAAGAACTGGACGTCATCATTCCGGCATTGAACACCTTGCGTGACGAAGGTCTGGACCTGCAGGGCCCCCTGCCCGCCGATACCTTATTTACCCCTAAATACCTGGATCATGCCGATGCCGCGCTGGCCATGTATCATGATCAGGGCCTGCCCGTGCTGAAGTTTCACGGCTTTGGCCGCGCCGCCAATATTACCCTGGGCCTGCCGGTCATCCGTACCTCCGTCGATCATGGCACAGCCCTGACACTGGCTGGCACAGGCAGCGCCGATGCCGGTAGCCTGCTGACCGCGATTGAGGTGGCCGCACAGATGGCACGTGCACAGTCCGATACTCTGGAGCCGAACCATGGCTGAACATATCCCTAAGGCAAAATCACACAAAGCGCGCAAGCGTTTCGGGCAGAACTTTCTGCACGACCCTTATGTGATCGGCCGCATCATCAGCAGCATTCACCCCCAACCGGACGACTGCCTGGTCGAAATTGGCCCGGGGATGGGCGCCCTGACTGGCCCTATTCTTGACGCCACCGGCAAACTTCATGTGGTTGAGCTGGACCGGGATCTGATTCCGATTCTGCGGACTCAGTTTTTTAACTTTCCAGATTTTCATATTCACGAAGGTGATGCCCTGAAGTTTGACTTCAGCACCATCCCGCCCGAAGGTCAGCAGCTTCGGATTGTCGGCAACCTGCCGTACAACATATCAACACCGCTGATCTTTCACCTGCTGAGTCATCATCACCTGGTGAAAGACATGCACTTTATGCTGCAGAAAGAAGTGGTGGAGCGACTGGCTGCTGAACCGGGCAGTGGTGACTATGGCCGCCTGAGTATCATGGCGCAGTATTACTGCAATGTAGAACCGCTGTTTATTGTCTCGCCCGGCTCGTTCAATCCGCCACCGAAGGTGGACTCTGCGATTGTCCGCCTGGTGCCACATGATGAGCTGCCGCACCCGGCAAAAGACCCTCAGGTACTGGCCCGTGTGGTTCGTGAAGCCTTCCACATGCGCCGCAAAACCATCCGTAACAACCTTAAGAAACTCATCGACCCCGGTATACTCGAAGACTTAGGAATTGATACCAGCCTGCGGCCTGAGCGCCTCACCCTGGCTGATTACGTCAGAATGGCCGATGCCCTGACGGACATACAACAGGAGTCTGATGATGAAACCTGAAGACAGCATCCGCGTCAGTGTCGACACTGAATACCTGAGTGAGCAGTCGACGCCAGAAGACGACCGCTATGTTTTCGCTTACCACATCCGCATCAGTAATCAGGGTGAGCAGGCAGCAACACTGCGCTCTCGCCATTGGTTTATTGCCGACGGCAACGCCGAAGTACAGGAAATCAAAGGTGATGGTGTTGTTGGCGAACAGCCCACCATCGAGCCCGGTGAAACCTATCGCTATTCTTC